>DASQHW010000199.1:0-8814 GCA_035631895.1 Acidimicrobiia bacterium
ACCTCCTGACTGTGCGGGAACGTTCCTTCGGGATGCGGATAGTCGCTCGCCCAAAGCAGCGGCTCGACTCCCGTGATCTCACGCGTGAGCAGCGGGGCGCGATCGGCACCGAGTGTCACGTGACACTGGGTCTTCGCATAATGGCTCGGCGGCGCGGCAAGCTTCGGGTTCACCCATTGGGCGTGCTCCTCGAAGGCCTCGTCCATCCGCTCGCAGCAGTATGCGAACCAGCCGGCGCCGGTCTCGACGAACACCAACCTGAGCGCCGGGAAGCGTTCGAGCGCCCCGGACGCGGAGAAATAGCAGAGCGTCTCCGCCGACAGGAGCCCGACCTTCGCGTAGTTGATGACGGCGCCACCCGGTCCTCGCTCGTGCTGCGGGAGAGCTCCGGTCCCTGTGTGCAGCGAGAGCGGCATTCCCGCGTCGCTCGCGACCCGCCACAGGTCGTCGTACTCGACGCGGTTGTACCGAGCGCCTTCTGGTGGAGAGGTCGGGATCATCGCCGCCTTGAAACCGAGCGCCGCGACGCGGCCGAGCTCCGCGACGGCCGACGCGACGTCGCGCACGGGGACGACCGCCGCGGGAATGAACACGTCCGGACGCGCCAGGAACGACTCGGCGAGCCAGTCGTTGTACACCTGCGCGCACGCCATCTGGAGATCGGCGGCCGGGATCATGTCGATGAACAAACCGAACGTCGGATAGATCACCTCGGCGACGACACCGTCGAGCGCCATGTCGCGCAATCGCTGGTCGAGGTCGAAGCCGCCGGCCCTCTCATGAGTGTCCGCCGAACCGCCCGAGCCGTTCACACGGGTGAGCTTCCGGTCCGGCATGCCCTCGATCGCCATCACGATCCACTCGCCGCGCTGCTCGACTCTCGGTCCCCGCTCGCGAAAGCCGGCCGCCAGGCGCTCTTGCCACAAGGTGACCGGTTCGAACACATGATTGTCGGCGCTGATCAGCGACCGCTTGGTCACCATGTCACTCCTCCGTCGACGATGTCACCGCGTACCGCGGTAGGTGTGCGAACGAACTCCTGCGCGCGGGCACGACGCGCAGTGACGCAGATATGACCGTCGACAGCGCCGAGCTCCCACTCGTCGCCCGCAACCAGCGCGGGACACTTCGGCGCACGCCCGACCGCAACCGCAGGACCACACAGGACGAAACGCGTCGGCACGAGGCCCGCCTCCGTCAATCGCTCATAGGCACCGGGCACGGCGCCGATGATGGGCACGCCCGCGAACACTTCCTCGTAGCGTCGACCCATCTCGTCGAACCCGTCGAGGATCGGCTCCGTCACCCCGAACACCGCCTCGTACTCCATCAGTCGCAGGAACATGCCGACCCGCGCCGCCTCGCCTGCGGTGGCGTCCGCGCACGACAACCGCGCGCCCGTCAGGAACGACCCGCAGATGTACGGCCAGAACTGGCCCGCCTGCGAGAGCATCGAGCACCACAGCACGCGCTTGCCTGCGACACCGAGCTCCGTGAGCACCTGGGTGGCGGCATCGATGTCGCGACCGATCTCTTCGTGTGTGATGCGCCACGGCACGCGGCGGCCCGACGAATCGACGTACGAACCGATGGCCCACAGTGGTGCGGACGGCTCGTTCATCGCGGCGCGACCCGGGGGATCTTGTGGGGCGGACCGAGGCGCAGCAGCGCGTCGTTGGGCACGAGCTCGACGTCGGGCTGGACACCGAGTCGAACCTGGACTGCGGCGGACACTTCTTCTCGCACCGCGTCGAGTCGCCGCTCGCGACCCGGTGCGTAGCCGACGCGCAGCCGCAGCCGGTCGACCACCCTCCCGGTCCGGATGACCTGGAACAGACCGAGTGCGCAGGCATCGACACTTTCGACGGCGCCCCACACGTCGATCGGCAGTACCGAGCGGCCGTCGACGATCACCTCGTCGCTCTTGCGACCGATCGGCCACATGCGTGCGTGCGTGCGTCCGCATGCGCACGTCTCGGTGGCCAGCCGGACGATGTCGTCGGAGCGGTAGCGCACCAGTGGCGCAATCGTGTTGGTGAGCGAGGTCGCGACGAGCTCACACCGATCACCTTCGTGGTCGACGCCCTCGACCAGGACGTCGTCCTCCCAGACGTGCAGGCCGTCGTGTGCCACGCACTCGAAGGAGCCTGTGACGTCTCCGACGTTGCCGTGCTCGAACAGCTCGACGCCCCAGCTCCCGGCGAGCGCGCGCGCCCGGGGCGACAGTGGTTCGCCGGCGATGGTCACGCCCTTGTAGGAGGAGAAGACGTCGCTCGGGTCGAAGCCGCGCCGGTCGCACGCCTCCTGCACGGCGTTGATCAACACCGAGCCGAAGTTGTACACGGCGGTCGGCCTGTATTCGAGCGACAGCTCGCAGAACCGTTCCATCTCGCCGGGATCGAAGTCGATGAGGATGGGTGTGGTCCCGAGTGAGCCTTGGAACAAGCCGTAGGTCGGACCGCGAAACGTGAAGAGCACGAGCGCGACGTAGTCGCCCGGCCGGACACCCCACCCCCACAGGTCGCGGGCGATGATCGACGGCCTTCCGGACTTCGCGCCCCACTGCTCCGGGACGAGCGTGGGATCGCCCGTGGTGCCCGACGTCGAGCTCACGCCGGTCAGCTCGGCGGGCGGCACGCACAAGAGGCCGCCGTACGGATCGCCCCGACCGTCCCGGAAGCGGCGCACGGTGTCCTTGTCGATGAACGGCGCACGTTCACGGAAGTCGTCGAGCGAGCCGATGTCGCGGGGATGCACGCCGGAGGCGTCCCAGGTCGCGGCCACGAGCGCGGAGTGCTCGTACGCGTGCGGAAGGAGCGCGAGCAGTCGCTCGAGTTGCATCGCCTCGATGTCGGCACGCGGCATCGTCTCGATGTCCGGGGCGTAATAAACCTGATCGTTGGGCGGAAGACCGCTCACGGTTGTTCGCCGATCGCCGGGAGACAGAAGCGCAGGACATGCGCCTTCGCTTGGTCGAAGGTCAGCGTCCCGCCCGCGAACCGCTCTTCGACCAGGGCCCACGCAACCGCGTGGATCGAGCGCGCGTCGCGCTCGGGATCAGCGGCCGGGAACGCGCGCAACACGGCGACGAGCGGATCGATGACGCCCGCCTCCATCGCCGCGAACTCCCGCGGGAACTCCGCTTGCAGCCGCAACCCTTCCCTCGCGAGCGGCTGCGTGCGACGGGCGCGCCGCGTGTCGAAGCCCAGCGCGAGCGTCTCGTCGATCCACACCTCGAGCGCCGCGCGGGGAGACGCGACCGCGTCGAGCCGTTCGCGGAGCCGAGCGTGCGTCGGTCGAGCGTCGCGTTCGTAGATCGCGAGCACGAGCTCGTCCTTGGACGCGAAGTGCCGGTAGAACGCGCGCGTGGACAATCCGGCTTCGGCGAGCACGTCCGCGACCGTGCAGCCTTCTGATCCCCGCCTGCGGAGCACAGCGAGGCCGGCGTCGATCAGCGCCCGCCGCTCATCGGTCTTCGTCGACGCCGCCATCTACACTGAGAATGGCGTTTTCAGATGGGCGCCGTCAAGACTGGATCTGCCGGCGTCCCCTCTCGACGACCTTCATCCGCCGCGCCTCGATCGATGCCGGGTCGAATCCCGGTCCCTCCCACGCACGGCTCACGCGCGCCTCGATCTCCCACCCCTCGTCGACGGTGCCGCCGGTCACCTCGTCGTAGGTCCGGAGCATCCGGCGCACGCCGAGCTGATCGTTCGAGACGATGTCGGCCGCGAGCCGCCGGCAGTACGGCAACAGGTCGTCGTGCGGCACCACCTCGTTCACGAGCCCCCATTCGTACGCGCGCTGCGCGTCGATGTAGTTGCCGGTCACGCTCATCTGCTTGGCGCGTGCCACACCGATGCGCTGCGCGAGCAGGACGGTGAGGCCCCATCCCGGCATGACGCCAACGCGCGCATGGGTGTCGGCGAAGCGCGCACGGTCAGACGCGAGAAGAAAATCGCAGTTGAGCGCGACCTCGAAGCCGCCGGTCACGGCGACGCCGTTGATGGCGCCGATCAAGGGCTTCGTGTGGGGTGGCAGCGCGCCCCGGAAACGACCGCGCCCGTCGCCGACCTCCGCGAAGCCTTCGCCCTGTTCGACCTCGCCGGCACCGAACTCCTTGAGGTCGACACCCGCGCAGAACGCAGGATCGGCGCCGGTGAGGATCATGACGTCGATGTCGTCGTCCTCGTCGCAACGGGTGATCATGGCCGGCAGCGCCCGACGGACGGCGCGGTTCAATGCGTTGCGCTGGGCGGGCCTGTTCAGCGTGATCGTCGCAACCCGTTCGGCCACGTCGAGGAGCACGACGTCCTCGGCCATCAGCCGTCCCGGAAGTCGAATGCCACCTTGATGGCGCCGCTCTCGTCCTGGCTCGCGAGCGCGGCGAAGGCGTTGCGCCAGTCGTCGAGCCGGAACGTATGGGTGAGCATGCCCGTCAGGTCGACACGCCCGTCGGCGACCAGGTCGAGGTAATGCGCGATGCCGTGCTTCCGCACGCCGTCGACCTCCTCGAACCCGAACGCGTTCGAGCCCACCATCGAGATCTCCTTGAAGTACAGCGGCGTGTCCTCCCACCAGGTCGGCCCGTGCACGCCCGCCTTCACCAGCGTGCCGCGCGCCTTGAGCACCCGGGTCGACACCTCGAAGGTCTCCTGCTTGCCCACCGTGTCGTACACGACGTCGATCCCGCCGGGGAAGGCCATCGGGAGACCGTCGCTGTCGCGGAGCACGCCTCCCGACCACGCCGCGGCTTCCTCGATGACGCGCAACGGCGGCGTGTGCCCGATCACGGTGGCGCCGAGCTTGCGCGCCAGCTCCGCCTGTGCCTCGAACCGGGCCACGACGAGCACCTCGACGTCCGGATGCAGCGTCCGGAGCACCGCGACCGCGCACGTGCCGAGCGCACCCGCGCCGTACACCATGACCTTGCCGGCGGGCGCCGGCGGGTGTCGCGTCACGGCATGCAACGACACCGTGAACGGATCGGCGAACACCGCCAGCTCGTCGGAGACGCCGTCCGGCACCTTGAACAGCTGCGAGTCATGCGCCGGCATCAGCTCGGCGTAACCGCCGTTGGCATCACGTGCAGTGCCGATGTGAATGCCCGGCGCGACCGGCCCCACGTCGAACGACCAGCACAGGCTGAAGTCGCCTCGTTCGCAGGCGGGGCAGATCGGCGAGACACCGCGAGGTGCGCACGACAGCCAGGGGTTGAGCACGACGCGATCACCGACGTCCAGTCCGGCGGATTCGGGACCGAGCGCGACCACGTCGGCGACGACCTCGTGGCCGAGCACCTGCGGCAACGAGAAGAATGCCTTCATCGGATTATCGGGCGTACGCACCTCGCCCCAGTCCATGAAGACCTGCTTCGCGTCCGATCCGCAGATCCCGGTCAGCCGAGGTCGCAGGACCACCCAATCGGGCAACGGCAATGCGGGCTCGTCGAGCTCGACGAGCCGCATCGGCGTGTGCGAGAGGTTGCGCAGTAGGAAATTGTCGGTGGCAGGTTCTGGAACCGATTCCGGACGAACGCCGTACAGGAGCGCTTTCACCCGCGGGAATCTAGGCGGGCGCCGAAGCCCTGTCGCCCTGCACGCTCCGGAGGTGTTTCGGCCGCCGGTCGGACCCACGACCTTCTTCGCGCGAGTCGTCCGGTTGGGCAAGACAGAAGCCGATGCCACGGGACGTCAGCAAGAACTTGGGCCGGGACGGCTGCTCCTCGATGCGGCTCCGGATCCGCCGGATGTGTGCGACGAGGCGCTCACCGTCGTCCGGAGGCTCGTTGGGCCAGATGGCCTTTTGCAGCTCCATCTTCGACACCACCGCGCCGCCCGCCTCGACGAGCGCGACGAGGATGTCGAACTGCGTCTGGGTCAACGAGCAGGTGCCACCGCGCCAGCGCGCCTCTCGGCGGGCGAGATCGAGACGAAGGGGACCCCAGCTCAGGACCTCCGACATGCTGCGATCACCCCGCAGCGCAAGCAGCGTCAGTGCACGTGAGAGCACCTCATCCGGCGGAAGATCGGCTGAAACGATCGCGTGCACATCCGCCGGGGCCGGGCGGTGCGACTCCGTGACGAACACGCGGATCGTGTCCTGCAACGTGCCGGCCTGCTGCAACATCCGCCCGTCGGGGTCGACGAGATCGTCACTGACGACCACTTCGGTCGTGCGCCCGAACTCCACAATTTGCAACGGATCGAACGCCACCATCGGAGCGAATCCGGCGTTCGCGAACAATCGAGCCAGCGGTAATGGCTCGGAAACTGCCAGTAGGACGGCGCGCGCCGTTCCGACCGCGCGAATACGATCCATGTCCCCACTCCCATCGCCCTTGGACGTACAGCACCACTGTAGATGTTCCCGGTACGCGCGCGCACTAACGCGTTCACGCGCCCAAAACCGATTCCTCGTGTACGACAACCGTCGCGATGCTGGCTCCCCTTTGTACTTCAGTTCCCGCCTCGGAGGTGTTTGGGTCTCCTTGCGCTCCTCTATGGGCGCGCCGAGCGCCTGGCGGTCGGTGAATCGTGCACGAATACAGGGAGGATGCCTCGGTGAAGGCAACGGGCAAGTGGAAGGCAACCCTCGTCACGGTGGCTGCGGCCTCGTCCGTGGCGATGGCTGCGGGTGCAGGGGCGACCGGGATCACCAACACGGCGAGCTCCGACGTCGACCAGAGCAGTCACGTCCAGACGTTGCAGGGTTCGCTCGCGAACAGCGGGTTCAACCACGCGAAGTCCAAGGTCGGTGGCGAGAACAGCAACGACCAGACCGCCGACGGGTCGGCCTATGACGGCAACATCAACAGCGGCAGCGGGGCCCAAAACGGCAACAACACCGCTGGAAACACCGGCGGCAAGGCAACGAACGACAACAAAGGCAGCAACACCGGTACGTCGACCGCGTCGGCGACATCGGGGAAGGCGACGGCTGGCAACACGGCCGGCACCACCGTCACACAGGGCAACAGCGGTGGCGTCACCGGGACGCAGACGGCGAACAACTCCAACGTCAGTGGCGACGAGGGCGGCGGGATCAACAACTCGGCGAGCCTCGACGTAAACCAGCGGTCAAAGGTGGACACGGCCCAGCTGGCTATTGCCAACTCGGGCTTCAACTCCGCCAAGTCCGGCGTGTGGGGCGGCAACTCGAGCACGCAGGGCTCGGACGCCTCGGCGAGCGGTGGAAATGCCAGCGGCCAGGACCAAACTGGAAACAACACTGCCGGCAACAAGGGTGGTTCGGCATCGAACACCAATGCCGGCGCGAACACCGGTACGTCTTCGGCAACCGCAAGCAGCGGCGACGCCTCGGCGACCAACTCGAGCACGACGAACGTCTCGCAGAGCAACAGTGGCTCTGTGACGGCGACTCAGAACGCGGCGAACTCGAACGTTGGCCACTGATCAGCAGTTGAAGCGGTAATGCAGATTTCCGGGGGAGGAACTACTGGTTCCTCTCCCGGAAGTCATCACCGGGTGGGGTGTGCCATCCGGACGAAACAAAATCGCCGGCGGGAGGACGTCTGCCGGTAAGTGGCCGGTTGTCGCCGAAGGAGCGGGTACTCGTGGTCGTGGCCTCTGCGAGGCTTGGTCTTCGCATGTTGTTTGCAGCGACGCTGATCTTCATCGCGCTGCTGTTGTTCGCCGGGCGGGCGCATGCGGACACCGCGCCGCCGTCGTCGGGGACGAGCGCTCCTTCGCAATCGTCGACCCCTCCTGCACAATCGTCGACGCCGCCGCCGTCGAGCTCCTCGACGCCCGCGCCCGCGACGACCCAGACTTCACCGCCGGCCGGCGGGACCCCTCCTGCTCCCGCGCCGACGAACAACTCGACGCCCGCGCCGACGAACAACTCGGGCTCGACCACCCCGGCGCCCCAGACGCAGACCTCATCGCCCCCCACCGGCGCGCAGGCCCAGCCCACACCGTCGACACCCGCGGGAGCGCCGGGCCCACCGCAGAACAACAACAACCAGGGCGCGACGGTCGGCACGAACGGCACCGCGGTGGCCAACACCGGCGCGAACGGCTCGACCGCCACGACGCCGACGGGCACACCCGCGGCGACCGGCAGCGGCAGCGCGACCGGAACGGCCAAGACCGGCTCGTCAAACTCGACGGGCACCGACAGCAACAGCACGGTCGGTCAGCAGGTCGACGTGCACCAGAGCGGCCAGGGCACGGTCGACATCCTGCAGATCGGGCTCGTCGTGAACGTCGGCATCGCGAACTCGAACAGCGGCAACAACTTCGTGGGCGCGGGCGGCACCGGATCGCCGAGCATCGGAACGATCAAGAGCATCATCAAGACCGGGAACGCCGGCGCTGTCGGTGACTCGGCAAGGACCGGCGTCAAGCAGTCCGCGAACGTCGGCAACGGCGAGCAGAGCAACCAGAACGCGATGGTCGTGAACGTCGGCATTGCGATCGGCAACAGCGGCCTGAACATCACGATCGGGACGCTGGGCTCGAACGGAGCGACCCAGTCCGGCCAGTCGGTCGCAGTAGGCACGACAAGCGGTCAGGTCGCGACCGGCGGCGCCACGGCGATCGGCGACCAGTCGAAGTCTCGTATCCAGCAGTTCGCCCGCGGCGACGCCAGCGGCACGGCGTTGCTCACGATCGATCAGCGGGCGATCATCGTCAACTTCGGTGCTGCGTTCGCGAACTCGGGCGGCAACTTCGCGCTCGCGTCGTTCGACCCGAGCCAGCTGTCGCCCGAGGAGGCCCAGATCGTCCAGGCCGTGCTGCTCGCGCTCTCACCGTTGTTCGCGTCGGACCCGAGCGGATCGAGCGCCGCGGG
>DASQHW010000200.1:0-1554 GCA_035631895.1 Acidimicrobiia bacterium
GTCTTGCCGACACCGCCGCTCCCGCAGCAGATCACGACCTGCCGTTCGGTCACCAGCTCCTCGATCTTCACAACCGCTCGATCCCGCTCGTGAGCGCGTCTGCGAGCACATCGAGCTGTAGGCGTGTGATGTCGGGCGTGAACACGAAGGGCAACTCGATCTGCGGCAGCGGCAGACGCTTGGCCAGGCGTTCGATCTGCTCGTGCTGCAAGCGGTGTCGTTCCTGGCGGAACGCGGCGGCGTGAGCGAGATCTCGCGCCTCCCGTTCGGACACGAAGCGGCGGCACGCCTCGGCATCGCGGAGGATGTCGTCCGGATCGGTGGAGACGTCGTCGGGGAGCGGCGCGAAACACTGGTTGACAACGATCGGGCCGAGCGCGACGCCGGCGCGGTCCTCGATTGCGAACGCCGTGTCGATCGCCTCGCTCACCGGTGTCTCCTCGGGAAGCGTCACGAGGAGCACCTGACAGCGCGTTGGATCCGAGAGGAGACCGATCACGTCCTGCGCCTGCTTGCGCACGGGGCCGACCTGCACCGCGTCGAGGAGGCCGCGGGCCGACAGCAGGAACGTGATCGCATGGCCCGCGGCCGGCGCGTCGACGATCAGGAGGTCGGCCGTGCGCGACTCTTCGAGTGACTTGACCTTGCCGAGCACGAGGATGTCCTTCATCCCCGGCACTGCCGTCGCGACGACTTCGAGCGCGCCGGAATGTACGAGCCGTTTCGAGATGCGCTTCATGCCGTGGGAGACGAGGTAGTCGACGAGCGCGGCGTCGGGCGTCAGGAACCGTGCCCGCACGCGGTCGTCGAGCTGGATCTCCTCGTATTCGAGCGGTGGCGCGCCGAACATCGACGGCAAGCCGGACTTTCCCTCGACCTCGACGACGAGGACCGACCGCCCGGCGCGCGCGGCGGCGACCGCCAGGGCTCCCGTTACAGTCGTCTTCCCGACGCCGCCCTTGCCGGCGACGATCACGACACGGGAGGTCGAGCAGAAATCGGCCACCTCCATCGCGTGCATGGTAGGAGAGGTGTGTGCGGTCCATCCGACTGGCAGTCTTCGTGCTCGTCGCCCTGTGCGGCTGGTTCGGCGTCGCGTCTTCGGGCGTGGCGAGTGCCCAGGGTGCGGCCTCGGGCCGGATCGACGTGGTGCAGGTGAACGGATTGCTCGACCCGTCCAACGCCGCGCTCATCCGATCGACGCTGCGCGAAGCCGAGCGCATTCACTCGACCGTGCTCGTGTATCAGATGGATGCGTCGGGGGCCGTCGACGTCGACGTGACTGCGCTCGTGCGCGATCTCCGGAGTGCGACCGTCCCCGTGGCGGTGTGGGTGGGTCCCTCGGGCGGCGGTGCACGCGGCGCCGGCGCGCTCCTCGCCTTGGCGGCGGGCGATGCCGCGGTGGCCCCGGGAGCTCATCTCGGTGCCGTGGATCCGGTGTACTACGACCATCCGTCGTGGACGGTGCCCGGTGAGGACGCGTTGAAGGCGAGGTCGATCAGGCGGGGCGCCGGCACGCCGGCAACGCTCCAGGACTTCGTCGCGTCACTCGAT
>DASQHW010000201.1:0-3125 GCA_035631895.1 Acidimicrobiia bacterium
CGCAGACCGAGGTGCGTGAACGGGCAGGCGATGTCGGCGAAGACCTCGATGTCGGTCATGTGAAGATGATCTCTCCGCCGGCTGCTCTCTCATAGAACTCCCCGACCGTGATGATGTCCTGTACCTGCTCGATGAAGTCGTCCTTGTCGAGGCCGAACAGGTCGACGGATGCCTGGCACGCGTATATACCTGCGCCGGTATCGGCGATCATCTCGACGAACTCGGGGATCGACGGGATGTCGAGGCTGTCGATCTTGTGTTCCATGTAGTGCGTCATGACCGTCGAGATGCCGGGAACGCCGCCGAGCCACGTCGCGAGATGCAGACCGGGATTACCGACCGTCGCGAGCTTGATGTGCTCGTGACGCTTCTTGTGAATGACGTCGAGGCCGAAGAACGTGAAGAACAGGTTGGCCTCGATGCCTTCGGCGCGCGCTCCGTTCGCCATGATGAGCCCGGGATACACACCTTCCAGCGAACCCTTGCTGATGATGATCGACACTTTGCGGATCGGTTCGTTGTCCATCGCACGTCCTTCGGTTCAAATGCAGCCACGCGGCTTGGGGATCCCGGCGATCTTCGCGGCGGTCTTGGCGGGACCTTTCGGGAAGAGCTCGTACAACTCCTTCACCGAGACGCCCGACGTCTTGCCGAGGACGCGCACGGTCGGTCCGGTGCCTTTCTCGGCGTACTCCTTGCGCATGAATCGAATGACTTGCCAGTGCCGTTCGCTGAGAGGATCGATGCCCTCGGCGCGCGCGAGATCCGTGGCCATGTCTTCGGTCCACTGCTCGGGTCGTACGAAGAACCCTTCGTCGTTGAGCTCGACGTCGTGGCCGGCAACGGTGTTGATCGTCATGAGCGTGCTCCTTCGATGTCTTTGCCGGCGTGCGGCATGTCCGACCCGACGCCCGGGATATCCCGGCCGGCCAGCAGCACGTGCCAGTAGAACCACTGGAACATGAGCTTTCCGAGGTGGTTGAGCCGTGACTCCTTCAGCAACGGGAGCCCGAGCGGTCCGGGGAAGTGGCCGGGGACGGGTTCGGTGTCGTAGTTGAAGTCGATCAGCAGGGCCTTGTGGAACCCCGTCTCGATGAAACAGTTCGCGTGGCCGTCGTATGACGCGTCGAGGGGCTCGTCCGCAAGGAACCGCCGAATGTTCTCGACGAGTATCTCTCCTTCGAAATGCGTCACGGAACCGGCTTTCGACGTCGGGATGCCGGCCGCGTCGCCGATCGCAAACACGTTGGACCGCGCCTTGGACTGCAGTGTGTGCTCATCGGTCGTGACGAATCCAAGCTCGTCGCCGAGGCCTTCCGAACGCGTGACGAATGCCGCACCGCTGTGCATCGGGACTACAACGGCGAGGTCGAAGGGGACCTCGCGTCCGTCGTACGACACGAGGCTACCCTCGGCGCCGCGCACTTCGGAAGTGTTGAACTCGGCAACCAGGTCGATGCGTTTCTCGGCGAGCAGGCCGCCGAGCGCCTTCGACGCGACGGGCTTGGTGAACGCGCCGTCGAGCGGCGTCACGTACGTGATGTCGATCCCGTCCCGCACGCCGCGCTCTGTGAAGTACCAATCGGCCAGGAAGCAGAACTCCAACGGCGCGACGGGGCACTTGATCGGCATGTCGACGACGTTGACGACGAGCCGGCCACCGTCGAAGCGCAGGAGGCGGGCCGCGAGCGCGTTCGCACCTTCGAGGTCGTAGAACGTGAAGACGTCCTCCATCCAGCCCGGGCCGTTGAGACCCTCGGTCTCGTCGAGCGCGAGCCGGCTGCCGCTCGCGACGACGAGGACGTCGTAGTCCACCCTCCGCGCCCCGTCGGTGAGATACACGGCGTTCGCATCGAGGTCGACGCGATCAACGTCGGAGCGGACGAAGTCGACACCACCGTGCAACTGCGCAGCGCGGGAACGCACGATCTCGTCTGCGTGCGCAAGGCCGAAGGGTACGAAGAGCAACCCCGGCTGGTACACATGTGCATCGTCCCGGTCGACGACCGTAATCGCCGCCTCGGCGGCCGCGTACATGCGACGCAGCCGGTTGGCAACCAACGTGCCGCCGGTGCCGCCGCCGAGAATCACGATCCGTTTCATGCGTCACTTCTCCTCACGTCGAGGAAAACACCCGGACGCCGCCCATGCAGCCCGCCGAAGGTCCCGAAATCACCCGCCGTATGACCGTTCTGTCGGTTGACGCCGGGGAGGTAGCTCGAGAACGAAGGGACCTTCGGCTCTCTGCACCCTGGGTCGGGGTATGTACCGTCACGGATACCGGCGTCGACGTGCCCGCTGAGAGGCAACGATGGGCGACTACAGCGACGTGATCAAGGACGTGAAGCCGCCGCCGCGAGCGCCGGGGCACGTCGAGTTGTTGCGTGCGATGTCGAACCTGACGCACTTCCATCGCGAGCATGAGAAGTTCTACGGCGCCGCCCCACGCGAGACCGCGGTGTCGCTCCAGCGGCACGCACGTGCGCTGCAGGCACTCGCCGACCGTTGGTCGAACGCAGGAGCGCAGGTGCGTGAGGTGGTCAGCCCCTACGAGGCCGCCGAGGATCTCAACGCCGAAGCCGCGATTCAGCTCGATGGCGTGCTGTTCCTCGAGGGTGAGGGCGAACCACCCGAGATCACGCGCATCAAGCGCGAGCTGCGCGACCTCGCAGCCGACGCGGATCAGACGGGGACCTGGCTGGCTGACGCAATGACGTCATCGTGGGCGATGGGCTCGACGTTGCTCGAGATCGACGGGCTCGCCGACCTCTTGGGCGAGCGGCACCGGATCATCGCGAACGACTGGCAGGCCGCGAACATGAACAGCCTCTGCGCACACATCATCGAGCGCGCCGCCGACATGCTCGACCGCATCGACTTCAGTCCGAAGGCGCTCCGTGCCGACCTCCAAGGCACTCGCGTTTCGCCGGCGCGGCTCTACTCTGCGGCCGAGCTCATCGACCACGCCGCCGACCTCTACTGCGAATCGACCGCGCTTGTGCACCAGAATGAGCGGCGCTGGCGCATCTTTCACGCGCGTGTCGAACAACTCCTCAACGATGGGTCCGTACCCCGTCGGTGATCGAAGCTTGCGGGGGTGGGATGTCAGAGTTCGCCGAGGAGCG
>DASQHW010000202.1:0-13185 GCA_035631895.1 Acidimicrobiia bacterium
CTGCGCGGACTCGGTGAGACGCTCGGTGCGCGCCAAGCCGTGCTCGACGGAGAGATCGTGACCTTCGACGACGCCGGCCGTCCGAGCTTCGAACGCCTGCAGCGCCGCATGCACGTCGAGAGCGATTCGTCCATCCGAAGGCTCGTCAACGATGTGCCGGCTGTATACGTGCTGTTCGACCTGTTGTGGCTGGATCGGCATTCGACGATGGCACGGCCCTACGAGGAACGGCGCGCGCAGCTCATCGATCTCGGCCTCACCGGACCGTCGTGGCAGACCCCACCCCACGAGGTCGGCGATGGGCACGCGACACTCGCCGTGAGCGAGCAATTCGGCCTCGAGGGTGTCGTCGCCAAGCGGCTCGATTCTCCCTATGAGCCCGGTCGTCGATCCCGCGCGTGGCTCAAGGTGAAGCACACACTCCGGCAGGAGTTCGTGGTGGGTGGCTGGCAGCCGGGCGAAGGCGGTCGCACGGGCAGCATCGGCTCACTGCTCGTCGGCTACTACGACGACGAGGGCCGCCTGCACTACGCGGGCAAGGTCGGCAGCGGGCTGTCGGGACCGTCGATCGCCGAGCTCACGCGCCTCTTCGAACGGTGTGCGCGTGACACGAGCCCGTTCGACGCCGGCAAGCCGCCGAAGGGAGTGCGCTTCGTCGAACCCGTGCTCGTCGTCGAGGTGAAGTTCACCGAATGGACGTCGAGCGGCATGATCCGCCAGCCCACATTCCTCGGCGTGCGCCCGGACAAGGATCCGCGCGAGGTGGTGCGCGAGCGGCCGATCTGAGGACTCAGCCGACCGGCGCTTCCGACCGATCGGGCACACGGCTGACTGTCATGCCGGCCTCTTCCGCGTCACGAGCGAAGACCACCGCGTCACGCACCGCGCACCCGTTCCCGTCGTTGTTGAAGTAGACGTATCCGTCGGCGTCGGTGCCGTGGACCTCGACCAGGCGCGCGACCCACGATCGCAACGCGGCGGGGCCGTAGCACGATGGCGGCTGTGCGAGCCCGAAGTGAAAGCGTACGTAGCACCAGTCCGCCGTGCGCCATTCCGGCGTGATGATGCGCGAGCCGCGGTCGGCGAGACAGAGCGCGGCGGCATGCGAGGTGAGGACCTCGCGCACCTCGTCGGTCCACCACGACGCGTGGCGGGGCTCGACGGCGACCCGTACCCGTTTGCCGAATGCCCGCAGCGTCTCGTCCAGCCGTTCGGGCGAGGCCTTCATGTCGGGTGGCAGTTGCAGCAACACGACCGAGAGGCGTTCTCCGAGCGGCGCCGCATGGGTCAACAACCGCTCCACCGGCTCTGCCGGCTCGCGCAACCGCCGGTAGTGCGTCAGGTAGTTGCTCGCCTTGATCGCGAAGTCGAAATCGGCGGGGACACGCTTGGCCCAATCCGCGAACGTGTCGGGCTTCGGCAGCCGGTAGAACGTGTTGTTGATCTCGACCGTCGCGAAGCGCGCCGCGTAGTGCTCGAGCCAGCGGGTCGACGGCAGCTTCGGCGGATAGAACCGGCCGCGCCAGTGCTTGTACTGCCAACCGGACGTGCCCACCCTGAGCATCGCGCGTTCTTACTCGCTCACTCGGCCGTTCGCTCCTGACGTTCGAGCGCGGGCGCGCCGGCCGATTCGGAGCGAAATGCCTGCGCGGCCTGCTGCAGGTCGCCGTCGGTGTCCTGCACAAGGCGGTCGACGAGCTCCTGGTCGTGGTTCACCGCCTGCCCGAACGACTTGCCCTCGTACCCGGGTTGCGAATACTTCGCATTGGGATCGGTGCCGGTGGGTGTGTCGTAACCCACCTGCGCACGCTCGCCGTTCGCGGCGCCGGTGCTCCCGTCAGACTGCTGTCGGGGCGCGACATAGTTGCTGTACGCCCACTTGGCCGCGTACACGGCACCACCCAACAGCGCGAGCTTCGTCCGGAATCGCATTGCAGCTCCTTGTCTCGTTCGAACGTGGGCGTGACGGCCGGCTCAGGCTGCGTCCCGGCGGCGGGGGCCTCGGCCCCACCGCCGGATGACATCATGGTCACGTGTCACCAGTGTCTCGCCCGGATGGTCCTCGTGCTCCTCGGCACGGTTGATGACGTGTTCTTTCGTAACCATCGACCGTCTCCTTCCCGGTCGTTCGTGATGACCTACCCCGTTTTCTGCCGGACCCCACGGGGTAGCTGTCCTCGATGACCGCGTACGACGGGCCGTCCGGCGCGCGCCTGCTTCCCGCACCACCGCGCCTGCCTCGTGCGCAGGATGCCGCGCCGAATGTCGCGAACCTCGCGGTGTGGCCGGGTCAGCCCTTCCTCTCGGCGCGACCTGGGACGGCATCGGCACGAACTTCTCGCTGTTCTCCGAGGTCGCCGAGAGCGTGCAGCTCTGCCTGTTCGACGACGCCGGCCACGAGACGCGCGTCCCGATGCGCGAGGCGACCGCGTTCATCCACCACGTCTACGTGCCGGGCGTCGGCCCGGGACAGCGTTATGGATACCGCGTCGCAGGCCAGTGGGCGCCGCAACTGGGCAAGCGCGCGAACGCGCACAAGCTGTTGCTGGATCCGTACGGCAAAGCCGTCACGGGTGACGTCAACTGGGGCCAGCCGGTGTACCCGTATCGGTTCGGCGACGAGAACCGCGTCAGCACGAGCGACAGCGCGCGCTTCATGCCCAAGTCGGTGGTGGTGAACCCCTATTTCGACTGGGGAAATGATCGGCCGCCGAACATCCCCTTCCACGAGTCCATCGTGTACGAGATGCACGTCAAGGGCTTCACGAAGTTGCATCCTGCGGTACCACCGAACCTGCGCGGCACCTACGCCGGCCTCGCGGTGCCCGAAGTCGTCGATTGGCTCGTCGGCCTCGGCATCACCGCCGTCGAGCTCATGCCGGTCCACCAATTCGTGCACGACCACCGGCTCGTTCGCATGGGCCTGCGCAATTACTGGGGCTACAACTCCATCTGCTTCCTTGCACCGCACCACGAGTACAGCGCGAGCGGCAGCCTCGGCCAGCAGGTGCAGGAGTTCAAGCAGATGGTGCGCACGCTCCACACGGCCGGCATCGAAGTGATCCTCGACGTGGTGTACAACCACACCGCGGAGGGCAACCATCTCGGGCCGATGCTGGGCTTCAAGGGCATCGACAACCCCGCGTACTACCGCTTGTCCGAGCAGGACCCCCGCTACTACGTCGACTACACGGGAACCGGCAACACGCTGAACATGCGTCACCCGCACGTGTTGCAGCTGCTCATGGACTCATTGCGCTACTGGGTCATCGAGATGCACGTCGACGGCTTTCGATTCGACCTCGCCGCGACGCTGGCGCGCACGCTCCACGACGTCGACCGCCTGTCGGCGTTCTTCGACGTGATCCAACAGGACCCGGTGATCTCACAGGTGAAGCTCATCGCCGAGCCGTGGGACGTCGGCGAGGGCGGGTACCAAGTCGGCAACTTCCCGCCGCTCTGGTCCGAGTGGAACGGTCGCTACCGCGACACCGTACGCGACTTCTGGCGCGGTCAGGACCAGACACTCGGCGAGTTCGCCGCCCGGCTCACGGGCTCGTCCGATCTGTACGAAGCGACGGGCCGGCGCCCGACCGCGTCGGTCAATTTCGTCACGTGCCACGACGGCTTCACATTGACCGACCTCGTGTCGTACAACGACAAGCACAACGAGAAGAACGGAGAGGACAATCGCGACGGCTCCGACGACAACCGCTCATGGAACTGCGGTGTCGAGGGACCGACCGACGACCCCAACGTGCTCTCGCTGCGCAGGCGCCAGCAACGCAACTTTCTCGCGACGTTGTTCCTGTCGCAGGGCATCCCGATGCTGTTGCACGGCGACGAGATCGGTCGTAGCCAGGAGGGCAACAACAACGCGTACTGCCAGGACAACGAGATCTCGTGGGTCGACTGGGAGCACGTCGACGAAGATCTCCTCGCGTTCACGAGTGTGGTCACGACGATCCGGCGTCAGCACGCGGTGTTCCGCCGGCGCGGATGGTTCCAGGGCCGAGCCATTCACGGAAGCGGCGTGAGCGACATCGCGTGGTTCGCACCCGACGGCCGCGAGATGAACGAGGATGACTGGAAGGCGCCGTCCGCGAAGACGATCGCCGTGTTCCTGAACGGCGACGCGCTCCCGTGGCAGGACCCGCGGGGTCATCCGGTGCGCAGCGACTCGTTCCTCATGCTGTTCAACGCGCATCACGAGCCTGTGGAGTTCGTCGTCCCGATGGAGGAATGGGGGCTCGAGTGGCGCGTCGCCCTGGACACGTCACAGGTGGTGCCGCGACCGGATCCGACACCGTACAAGCCCGGTGACCGTGTGGCCGTCGTCGACCACGGCTTCGTCCTCCTCCAGCGCACCGCGAACCGACCGCTCTGACGCCCGGGCTTCGCACACCGTCGGCGCGACTTCGCGGTTCGCTCTCAACCCGCATCGCCCCGAGGTCGAAGAACTGACATGTCTGCCTCCTGGCGATGGGTCGCGGCCGCGACCTGTGCCGTATCCCTCGTGGCGTGCGGCGGAAACAGCTCGAACGCCGCAAGGTCCGCGTCGACCACGACGACGGTGACCTCGGCGGAGGCGCGGGCGTGGGTAACCGCTGCCACGACCGGCCTGTTGAGTGATCCACAGCGTCCGAAGGATCTCACCCCGGACAAGGCGCGTTGTCTGGCGCGCGCGCTCGTCGACACGATCACAGTCGCGCGACTCACGGCGGCCGGCACGACGCTGACGGACTTGAGCGATCCGAACAAGAACCTTCCGCCTGGCGTTGCTGCTTCCACGCCGGGCTCCGTCAAGGTGGCGCTGGGCGCCGCGTTACAGGCGTGCGATGTCGGTCGGCTCCTCGGCGCGACGTTCGCGCAGGGACTCGCCGAGGGTATCCAAGGCGGCTACCGGCCGGACGCCAACGGCACCCGGTGCGTCGAGCTCTGGTTCGACGCACCGGCGCAACGGACCGTCCTCGCCAATCTCGTGCTGCACGCTGACCTCTCGATGGACGACGATCAGCAGCTCGGCGGTCTGATGATCGACTGTCTCGACTTCGCGCAGATGATGGCGCCGTCGATGCACTTGACGCTCTCCACGGCAGAACGTGTGTGTATCAACGCTCAGGCGCGCAACGACCCGGAGCTCCGCTCGGCTCTTGCCGCGAAGATGCACGGCGGATCCGCGAATGACGTGTTCGCGGGGTTCGGTCTCCGCGTCGTGCCGTGCCTGACTCGCGCGCACATCGCCGAGTTGCGGGCGCGAGGCAAGACCGTTTCGGCTTGACGTTCATCGGCGGGGCTGCGTTCCCTCGCCGTCATTCTTCACCGCCTTCGGGGATCCATCGGCCGGAGTCTCGCCATTCGACGGCGGCGTGGAAGCCGTGGCTCGCCGCGAGGTCCTGGAACCACCGGCCTTCGGGCGAGTGGCGGGTGATGCCGTCGAAGAGCGTCGCGAGAAGCTGCGTGCCCTGTAGGCCCATGTTGTCGTAGGCCTGGTTGATCATCAGCTTCTGCATGACGAGCTGGTTGATCGGGACACCGGCGATGCGGTCCGCGAGCTCCTCCACCCGTGCGTCGAGCTGCGCCGGCGGCACCGCCTCCAGCACGAGCCCCCACTCCGCGGCGGTGCGGCCGTCGATGGTGTCTCCGGTGAGCAACATGCGCTTCGCCCGCTCGGCGCCGAGCCGGTACACCCACATCGCGGTCGTCGGGCAGCCCCAGACGCGAGCCGGCATGTACCCGATGCGCGCGTCTTCGGCGATCACGACGAGATCGCACGACAAGGCGATGTCGCTGCCGCCCGCGACCGCATAGCCGTGCACCTTGCAGATCGTCGGCTTCAACGATCGGAACAAGGTGAAGAAGTCGTCGGTGTTGCGTTTCATGGCACGGAAGTCCTTGATCGGATCCCACACCGTCTTCTGCGTGCCGACACCCCTCTCCGCGAATCGTTTGAGGTCGTAGCCGGCGCAGAATGCACGTCCCGCGCCCCGGAGCACGATCACGTGTACCGCGCCGTCGTCGTTGGCGCGTTCTACGGCGAGGCGGATCTCGGACGGCATTCGTTCGTCGATCGCGTTCAGGCGCTCGGGGCGTTGCAACGTGAGGTACGCCTTCCGGTCGCGCGTCTCGTACGTCAGTGTCGCGAACGTGTCATCGGTCATGCGGCACAGCATGACCGAAGGGAGGCACGCGCCCGTGTCGGATCATTGGGGCGCGACGACGAGGGCGGCGGGGAGGTCGGCGAGGACGTCGGCGAGGCGGAGCCCGGCCCGCCACGCGGGTGGCGCATCGCCGGGGAGCTCGATCGTCGCGTCACCCCACACGTCGCCGACGGGCCAGCGGCCGCACTCGGTGATCCGGGTCGGCAGTCGCGGAGCGACCGCGACCGCCCACTCGCTCCCCAGCCGGCGCGCGAATGCCAGGACCGTGTCGGGGGTCTCGAGCGGGATGTACGCCCCGTGCGCGAACAACTCCCGGTGCGCGCGACGGAGGCGGAGGCCCGCGGCGGTGACATGGAGCTTGACGGCGCCCGAGCGCCAGTCGTCGAGCCGGGGCGCGGCCTGCAACAGCTGCGCGCGGCGGGCGAAGTCGACCGGCCGGCGGTTGTCGGGATCGACCAGCGAGAGGTCCCACAGCTCGCAGCCCTGATAGATGTCGGGTGCCCCGGGCATCCCCAGCTTCCACGTGAGCATCGCGAGGGAGCTGATCGCGCCGAAGAACGCGACCTCCTCGACCAGCGCACCGAAGGCGCCGGCGAGCAATCGACCCCCGCCGACGATCGTGCGACGCGCGCACTCGATGACCGCCTCTTCGTGACGCTCGTCTGGATGGATCCAATTCGTCTGCTGCTTGGCCTCCCGCAACGCCTTGCGCAGGTACTGCTCGATCCGCCCGCCGAACTCGTGCAGCTCGTCGGGTGAGAGCGGCCACGCACCGAGCAGCGTCTGGGCGACGAATCGCTGCTCGGCCGCCGTGACCGTCGGGCCCGGGTCGACGAGCTCGCGCCAGCGTGTCAAGCCGCGCTCGAACTCGCCCGCACGCTCGGACAACACGCACAACCGGGCGCGAACGTCTTCACTTCGCTTCGTGTCGTGCGTGCTCGTGCCGATCATCCCACGATGCCTCGACGCAAGCGCACCGAACCGTGTGACAGCGTCACGCGCGTCCGCACCCGGATCGCCGCCGACCTCGTTCTGTGCGAGGAGCGCCGGATAGCGGTAGCACGCGGTGTCCTCGTGCCCCTTCGCCATGACCGCACCGCTGAGCTGCTGCCATCGCGTCACGAGCTCGGTGCGAGGGCTCGCAAGCAGTCGGGACCGGAGAGGTTCGGCAGCCTCCGCCGCGAGCTTCACGCTCGCGCGGTCGATGCGGACGCGATCCTCGTCGGTCGCGTCGTAGGTGCGGTACACGTCGAGCGCGACGGTCAATTCGTGCAGCGCGGGCGCGAGAACCTCCGCGTCGTCGAGCAGACTTTGCAGTCGTGACCACTCGGGCGCGAACAGCTCGTCGAGCGCGAGCACCTTGCTGTCGTGCTCGACGGCGTCGAACGCCCGGCCGCCGTTCTCGGCGAGCAACGCGGCCTCCAGCTGTGCGCGCCCGTCGGGGTCGATGAGCAGCTCCGTGAGCGCGACCCCGGCCTCGTAGCCGGTCGTGCCCGCCACCGGCCACGACTCGCGCAACGTTTCGTCTCGGGCCAGGATCTTCTCGACGACGACGTATGCGCCGCCGGTCGCGTCGTGGAGCCGGCGCAGGTACTGCTCCGGATCGACCAGACCGTCGACATGGTCGACACGCAGCCCGTCGATGACACCGGCCGACAACAGCTCGAACACCAGCGCGTGCGTCTCGCGGAACACGTCGGGCCGCTCGACCCGCACGCCGACGAGCTCGCCGACATCGAAGAACCTCCGGGCGTGGAGCTCCCCGCGCTCGTCGAACCATGCGTCGAAGTAGTGCGTGTCCCGTGTTGCGAGCATCTCGCGCCAGCGCGGGTTCTCTTCCGACGCCGCCTGGTGGTTCGGCACGATGTCCAGGAGCACGCCGAGCCCCGCGTCGTGCGCGGCGGCCGAGCACCGGTCGAGCGCTTCGCGGCCGCCGAGCTCGGGGTTCACGCGCGTGGGGTCGGTCACGTCGTAGCCGTGCGTGCTGCCGCGCGTCGCGGCGAACACGGGCGACAGATAGATCCAGTCGACGCCCAGCTCGGCCAGGTACGGGACGAGCCTCGTCACCGCGTCGAGGTCGAAGCCGGCGTTGCACTGGAGCCGGTATGTCGAGACCGGTTGGCTCACGTGCCGAGACCGAGGACGACCGCGGAACAGGGCGGCAGCTTCAACCGCAGCCGGCCGTCGGCGTCACCCGTGATCGCGTCCGGCAGTCCCCGCTCGTCGGCATGCGTGTCGAGCAGCACCGTCCAGGCGCCCCCTCCCAGCAGGATCTCGACATCGTGCGGGACGTCGCCGAACCCGAGGACGATGACGACCGCGTCATCGGGCGCGCTGCGACTGACGACGATGGCACGTTCCTCGTCGAACACGGAAGCCGCGACGAGCGACGCGTCGAGGACGCGCAACGCCGGCCGGTTCGCGCGCAACGCCAGGAGCGCGCGGTACCACTCCAGCAGTGAGGCATGTGGTTCGCGCGTCCGCTTCGACCAGTCGAGCTTCGCGTGGGCGAACGTCGCCTCGGCTTGCGGGTCGGGGGGTTCCTGCTCGGCGAGCGACGCGAACTCGGCCCGGCGGCCGCGCCGCACCGCTTCGACGAGCGCCGGATCGGAATGCGAGACGAAGTACGGGAACGGGTTCGTCTCGCCGTACTCCTCGCCCATGAACAGCAGCGGCAGGAACGGTGAGCAGAGGACGCACACCGCCGCGAGGCGAACGCCGTCGTCCCCGACCTGGGTCGAGATGCGATCGCCGGCCGCGCGGTTCCCGACCTGGTCGTGGTTCTGGTCGAAGACGACGAACCGCTGGCCCGGGAGGACCGCGCCCGGGGGGCGCCCGTGCCTGCGGCCGTGAAACGGTGAGTAGCGGTTCGCGTACACGAAGCCCTGTTCGAAGGCAGTCGCCAGATCGGACGGCGCGCCGTAGTCGACGTAGTAGTCGTGCCGCTCGCCGGTGAGGAGCGCGTGCAATGCGTGATGGAAGTCGTCGTCCCACTGCGCGTCGCATCCGATGCCGCCGTGCTCCTTGGGGGTGATGAGGCGGGCGTCGTTGGCGGCGCTCTCTGCGATCACGTGGACGAGGCGGCCGTGCTCGTCGGCGAATCGGTGCACGGCGTCGGTGAGCTCCTCGACGAACGGATACGCGCTCGGGTCGGCGATCGCGTGCACCGCGTCGAGGCGCAACGCGTCGACGCGGAAGTCGCCGATCCACGAGAGTGCGTTCTCGACGAAGAAGCGCCGGACGTCGTCGCTGCCCGGGCCGTCGAAGTTGAGCGCGTCGCCCCACGGTGTGCGGTACCGATCGGTGAAGTACGGGCCGAACGCCGGCAACACGTTGCCTTCCGGCCCGAGGTGGTTGTACACGACGTCGAGGACGACGGCGAGGCCACGGCGGTGCGCGGCGTCGACCAGCATGCGCAGGCCGTCGGGACCTCCGTACGCGGACTCGGCGGCGTACGGGAAGACGCCGTCGTAGCCCCAGTTGCGCGCGCCCGGGAACTCGGCGACCGGCATGAGCTCGATCGCGGTGATCCCGAGGTCGTGCAGTGCGTCCAGCCGCTCGATGACGGCGTCGAACGTGCCGTCGGCCGTGAACGTGCCGACGTGCAGCTCATAGATGACGTAGTCGGCAAGTGGAAGCCCTATCCACTCGACGTCGGACCAGGGGAACGCCGGCTCGATCACCGCCGAGTCACCGTGCACGTCGTCGGGCTGCCAGCGGGACGCCGGGTCCGGCAGCGGGCCCGAACGCTCGTCGCCGTCGAGCGAGAAGCGGTACCGCGCGCCCGGGCCGACGCCGTCGACACGCACCACGTGGTAGCCGTTGTCCTGCCGCTGCATCGCGACGCGCCGGGCGTCGGGAGCGCCGATGACGACGTCGACCCGATTGGCGTGCGGCGCCCAGACGCAGAACTCGACGCCACCCTCGACTGCCCACGCACCCAGTCGCGTCATCAGCGGCGCTCGGGCGCGAGGAACAACGCGGCGAGCGGTGGCACCGTCAGGGTCAACGACCAGAGGTGGTCGTCCAGCGGCGCCGGCTGGGCTTCGACGCCGCCCAGATTCCCGACACCGGACCCCCCGTAGGCGGCAGCGTCACTGTTCAGCAGTTCGCGCCAGTAGCCGCCGGACGGCACCGGGACCCGCACATTGGTCCATGCCTCCGGCGTGAAGTTCCCGACGAACAGCATCGGCGTGCCGTCGGACGCGTAACGCAGGAACGCGAGCAGGCTGCGGTCGCGATCGTCGGCGATCGCCCACGAGAACCCTCCGGGATCGTTGTCGCGCTCGTGCAGCGCGGGCCGCGACCTGAGCAGCTGATTCAGGTCGGTGACCCAACGTTGCACTCCCGCATGCTCCGGATGGTCGAGCAGCCACCAGTCGCACTGACCGTCGTGGTCCCACTCACCCCACTGGCCCAGCTCGCCACCCATGAAGAGCAGCTTCTTGCCCGGCGACGCCCACTGATAGCCCAGCAGCAACCGCAGGTTCGCGAGCTTCTGCCAGGAGTCGCCCGGCATCTTCGACGCCAATGAGCCCTTGCCGTACACCACCTCGTCGTGGGACAGCGGCAGCGTGTAATTCTCGGTCCACGCGTACACCGCGCGGAATGTGAGCTCGTCGTGGTGGAACCGCCGGTGGATCGGCTCGCGTGCCATGTACTGCAACGTGTCGTGCATCCAGCCCATGTCCCACTTCTCGCCGAACCCCAAACCACCGAGGTAGGTCGGACGCGACACACCCGGCCATGCGGTCGACTCTTCTGCGAACGTCTGCACGTCCGGGAACGAGCGGTACACCTCCTCGTTCAGCTCACGCAGGAAGGCGATCGCCCCGAGGTTCTCTCTCCCGCCGTGCTCGGTCGGCACCCACTCGCCGGGCTTGCGCGAGTAGTCGAGGTACAGCATCGAGGCGACCGCGTCGACGCGCAATCCGTCCGCGTGATAGCGGTCCAGCCAGAAGCACGCACTGCTGATCAGGAACGACCGGACCTCGTGCCGGTCGTAGTTGAACACCAGCGTGTTCCAGTCGGGATGGAAACCCTGCCTGGGATCGGCGTGCTCGAACAGATGGGTGCCGTCGAACCGCGCCAGCGCGAACTCGTCCGACGGGAAATGCGACGGGACCCAGTCCAGCAGGACGCCGACGCCTTCACCGTGCAACGCGTCGACGAAGGCCATGAAGTCCTTCGGGCTGCCGTAGAGCGAGCTCGGCGCGAAATACGCGGTCGTCTGGTAGCCCCAGGAACCGAAGAAGGGATGCTCCATGATGGGCAGCAGCTCGACGTGTGTGAAGCCGAGCCGGCGGGCGTACTCACCGAGCCGTGCGCCGGCCTCCCGGTACGACAAGCTGAACCCGCGTTCGTCCCGGCGCCAGGAACCGAGGTGCGCCTCGTAGATCGAGATCGGCGCGTCGAGCGCCTGGCGCTCATTGCGGGTGCGCATCCAATCGTCGTCGTGCCAAACGTATGCGAGATCGGCAACGATCGAAGCGGTGCCGGGCGCCTGTTCAGTTGCGAACGCGAAGGGGTCGGCCTTGTCCCCGCTGTACCCGGTGTGCGACTCGATGTGGAACTTGTACCGGTCACCGGCGTGCCAGCCGGGAAGTCGGACCGACCACAACCCGCTGCCGCCGAGCGGTTCCATGGCAGCGGAGCCGGGGATCCAGCCGTTTCGATCGCCGACGACCGACACCGCTCGTGCGTTCGGCGCCCACACGCCGAACTCGACCCCGTCGTCGACACAGTGCGCGCCGAGCCGTTCGTACAGCCGGTAGTGGCGCCCTTCGTTGAACAGGTACAGATCGTCAGCCGTCACGAGCGTCATGCGTGACTCGTCCTCCTCGGGTGACGGCGCGCGTGATCGAGCCGTTCGAGCGCGTTCTTCACGGTGTCGAGCGTGTCGAGCTCGTCGAGCCCGTACGCGAATCGCTGCCGGAAGCGGCCGTCCTGGTGGTCCGCCCCCGGGATGTTCTGCGGGTCGGGCTCGAGCCACAGGTCTTCGAGTGAGGCCTGCACGACGGGTGCGGGACTGCGTCCCATCCACGCCAGCATCGCGGCCAGCACGGACTCGGGCGCGATCAGCTCGCCGTATTCGGTGTCGAGCTCGCCCGCGGCGCGCAGCGCCTCGAGCAGCGCGCCCCGAGGTGCAGGTGCAAGGTCGTGCCACCACGCGGCGAAGGTCGGCAGGTCGTGCGTCTCGATGCACGCGAGATCGCGTGCAGGTGGCGGGTGCACGACGCCGTGCTCGTCGCTCGGCACCTCGAACTCCACCACCCACATCCCGAGCGCACGGTGCCGGCGCAGTGCCCGGTTGGCTTCGGGCGGGACCGTGCCGAGGTTCTCGCCGATCACCGTCGCGTCGTGCCGCGCGGCTTCGATGCACAACACGGCCCACTGCTCTTCGGCCGCATAGCGCACGTACGCACCGTCGCCGGGTGCGGCTGCGGGCGCGATCATCCACAGGCGGTGCAGCCCCATCGCGTGATCGAGGCGCAACGCACGCGCGTACCGGAAGTGCGCTTCGAGACATGACGCGAAGTACGCGTAACCGGTCTCTCGCGCGATGTGGGGATGCACCGGCGGGAATCCCCAGTCCTGGCCGCCCGCGAAGAAGTCGTCCGGCGGCGCGCCGACCGACGCGTCCCGGACGAACAGCTCACCCTCGTGGACGACGTCGAAGCCCTCGCGGTGGGCGCCGATCGGCAGGTCGAAGTACAGGACCTGGTCGCGGCCGGCGGCCTCGTGACCGAGCATGCCGAGCTGTTGCGCCATCGACCACTGGACATAGGCGTGCAGGCGAGCACCGGTCTCTCCACTGCCTTCGCGGTGCGCGCGGAACCGGGCGTACTCGAGCGCCAAGGGCGTCGACGCGAGCCATGCGTCGAGCGCGCCGCGCCGATCGGGATCGGCCTCGAGCCGGCCGAGCGCGCGTTCGAGCGCGGGCCGGCGAGCGGCGGCGAGGCGCGGCAGATCGACGAAGCGGCCGGGTGACGGTTCGACGACCGGTGGCTCGCCCTCGCGCTCG
>DASQHW010000203.1:0-5709 GCA_035631895.1 Acidimicrobiia bacterium
TGCTCGCATGGACCGACACCGACCGCGACGTGAAGCACCACACGATCGACGACCTCATCGTGCGTCACGCCGAGGGGCCGGAGATTCCGCGACCCGCGCACGAAGGCCGCACGATCATCCTCACGTCGGGGACGACGGGGACGCCGAAGGGCGCGCTGCAGGGCCGGCCGTCGGATCCGCTGGGCGGGCTCGGCGTGCTCGAGCGCATCCCGTACCGGGCACGCGAGACGATGGTCATCGCGGCACCGTGCTTCCACTCATGGGGCCTCAGCAATGCCCTGGTGAGCATGACGCTCGGCGACAGCATGGTGCTCGAGCGCACCTTCGACGCCGAGCGCACGCTCGCGTCGATCGCGCGGCACCGTGCGCAGGTACTCGTCGCGGTGCCGGTGATGTTGTCGCGCATCCTCGAGCTGCCCGAGGAGGTACAGGCGCGCTACGACACCTCGTCGCTCCGGCTCGTTCCGCTGTCGGGCTCGGCACTGCCCGGCGACCTCGCGACGCGGTTCATGAACCGGTTCGGCGACGTCGTGTACAACCTCTACGGCTCGACGGAGGTCGGCGCAGTGTCCGTGGCCACGCCCGAGGATCTGCGCGCCGCCCCGACGACCGCGGGGCGGCCGCCGCGCGGCACCGAAGTCCGGCTCCTGGACGATCGGGACCGCGATGTCGCGCCCGGCGAGACGGGCCGCATCTTCGTCCGGAGCCCGCTGGCGTTCGGTGGCTATACCGACGGAGCAACGAAGGCGGTGGTCGACGGTTTCATGCACACAGGCGACACCGGCCACCGCGGCGCAGCCGGCCTCCTCTTCGTGGAAGGCCGCGACGACGACATGATCATCTCCGGCGGAGAGAACGTGTTTCCCGCCGAGGTCGAAGATGTGATTGCACAGCACCCGGCCGTCGTCGAGGCGGCCGTCATCGGTGTGCCCGACGAGGAGTTCGGACAACGCCTCAAGGCGTTCGTCGTGCCCCGCGACGGCGAGCAGCTCGGTGCCGACGACGTGCGCGACCACGTCCGCGCCAACCTGGCGCGCTTCAAGATTCCACGCGAGGTCGAGTTCGTCGACACACTCCCGCGCAACGCGACCGGCAAGGTCATGCGTCGTCATCTCGACTGACGTCTTCGCCCGCATGCACCGCGGCGAACACGCGGTCACGCAGGGCATTGGCCTCTGCACGCGTGAGGGTGCGGTCGACGTGCCGGAGGACGACGCGCAGGAGCACGTTCTTCTGTCCCGGTCGCAACCCGAGCCGCTGACGCGCGACCGGCGGAAGCTCCGCGCCCGGCGTCTGCGACAGCACTTCGACGGCTTCGATGCAGTCCACCTCGCCTTCGAGCGCGTCACGCACGCGATCGCCGAGCAATTCGACATCGTCGTCTTCGGCCACGGCGATCGACAGATCGCGCACGACCGCCGGCCGGCTCGACACCGGCCGGTAGAGCGAGAGGTCACGCATCTGCGCGGCGACACGTGCGTCGGTACCTCGCAACAGGCGGATGTCGGCGATGCCCTTGCGCAGCATCAGCAGGCGGTCCAGGCCCAGGCCCATTGCAAGGCCCGTCCAGGGCGCGGCGAGGCCGGCGCCGCGCAGCACGTGCGCACCTGCCAAGCCGCACTCGCCGATCTCGATCCACTCGTCACCGTTTTCCACGTCGATCTGCAAGCCGTCGTCCGTGTACGGATGGACGCGAGGCTCGGTGCGCCACTCCGCGCCGGGGAGTGCGGCGCGCAGCACGAGCTCGATCATCTCCTTGAGATCACCGGCGGCGAGCGGTCGATCGCGCGTCACCCGCCACAGGTCGAGTTGGTGAGGCGTGCCGGTGTGCAACCGGTCGATCGCGTCACGCCGGTACACCACACCAGGACACGCCACGATCACGTCGGAGGCGCCGCCTCCGATCGATCGCAGCGCGGCGGGCACCATGGCCGACGTGTGGCTCCGCAACATCTCCGCGCCCGACACGTAGCGGGTGTAGCGGGAGTCGCGGGTCACGACGTGAGGTTCGTACCCGAGCGCGTCGTAATTCTCGGCAACCTCGACGATGCGTGGACCTCGATGCACCAGGACGTCGCATCTCCACGCGCGGCCGAGCGCGGTGACGATGTCGTCGACGAGGCGCTGTATGGCGTGGGAGCCCTCGCGTGGATCGGTGAGGTCGCGCACGGCCAACGCGCGCGCGACCTCCTCGGGACTGAGCACCCGTACGGGCATGACATGGCTCCTTCGGCGTCGAGCTCGGGATGGGCAGCGAGTGCCCCCGGGCCGGCGACGCCGAGACGGAGCCGAGCGTCAGTGCGCGCGTGCCCCGCGGCGCCCTCTCGGGGCCCGGGGGCGACAAAATCGCTGCGCGCGCTCGTACATCACGTGCTCGATGCTATTCCATCGGCACCATCTTGATGACGTTGAACATTGCCCCTTGTGGGTCGGCGAGCACGGCGAACCGGCCGGGCGGGATGTCGGTCGGCTCCACGAGCGCAGAGCCACCGAGCTCTTTCGCTTTCGCCACCGTGGCGTCGGTGTCATCGGTCGAGAAGTAGGTCGTCCACACCGGCGGGATGCCGGGCATCGGGGGATTCATCGCGCCCGCGATGCTCTGGCCGTTCAGCTTGAACTCGGTGTACGGCATGCTCTCGACCGGGTTCGCCTCCCAGCCGAACACCTTGCTGTAGAACGCCGCGGCCGTGGGCACGTCGGGCGTGAGGAGCTCGCTCCAAGAGAACGCGCCCGGGTCGTTGACGAGCGTCGCGCCGATGTGGTTCTTCGCCTGCCACGCTGCGATCGCCGCGCCGGTGGGGTCGGCGAACACCGTCATCCGACCTGCGTCGAGCACGTCCATCGCGGGCACGAACACCGTGCCGCCCGCCTTCTCCGCGAGTGACGCGGTCTGATCGGCGTCGGCAACGGCGACATAGGAGTTCCAATGCGGTGGTACGCCCGCGGCGGCCTGGTCGCCGAGGGGCGCGATCGCCGCGACGTCGTGACCCTTCAGCTGCGCGATCGAGTACACCGCGCCGCCCGCATCGCCCATCGGCATGTCGTTGAAGGTCCAGCCGAAGAGCTGTCCGTAGAAGCGCTTGGCCGCGTCCTGATCGGTCGTCTGCAGGTCCACCCAGTTCGGGGTACCGGGTGCATATTCCTTGCGTTCGGGCATCACGCCTCCTCGTCGTCGAACCATCGGTCCTCGTCGATCGGGGCCGCCGCGGCAAGCTAGTGACGTTTTCTGAACCGGACAAGTAAACATTTGGAACTAAGATTTGCCGGTGACCTCGGCGGCCGACGCTCGCGCGCGACGCAGCTATGCGCAGTTCTGCCCGCTCGCCCGCGCGCTCGACATCCTCGGCGAACGTTGGACGCTGCTCGTCGTGCGGGAGCTGCTGCTCGGGCCGCAGCGGTTCTCCGATCTGCGAACTCACCTTCCGGGCATTGCGCCGGCGCTCCTCACGCAACGGCTGCGCGATCTCGAGGCCGCGGATCTCGTTCGGCGGGCGGAGCTGCCGCCACCGGCGGCGAGAACGGTGTACGAGCTGACCGAGCGCGGGCGCGCGCTCGATGCCGTCATCTACGAGCTCGCGCGCTTCGGCCTTCCCTACCTCGACGTGCCCAGCGAGGAGCAGCCGCTCGCGCCACACCTGCTGCCGCACGGCTTGAAGACGCTCGTGGCGGCGGAGGCACTCCCCCGCCGCGCGTTCGTCGCCCATCTCGTCTTCGACGAGGGCGACTTCGTGATGCGGGTCGCCGCGCCACGACCGGGGCCCCCGATCGCGCGGGTGACCGTCGAGCGTGGGGTTCCCGAACGCGCGGACGTCACGATCCGCGGATCGGCGGGCATCGTGCTGTGGGTGCGCCGGCGGCTGCTTTCATTCGAAGAGGCACGCTCGCAGGGACTTCTGGACCTCGAGGGTGACGAGCGCGCAGTAGATGCGGCTCGTGCGATGCTCGGCTTCTCCTGACGCGCGCTCCCGGCCGGGAGCAGCGATCACGGACCGAGGTGCTTCCACGAACCGTGTGCCCAACCCGGCCCGGCACCCCGACCGGGGAACTGCCCGTTGACGAGCTGGGTGATGCGGTCCTTCAGCGTCGACTTCAGGTGATCGGCCTGCTGCGGGGTGAGCTCCCCGTTCGTCTTCGCTTGGTCGATCTGCGCCTGCGCGTCGGCGACCAGCGCATCGATGACCTTGTTGACGTCGATGTTCTTGCTCTTGGCGACGTCGGCGATGGACTTCCCGCCTCGCAACGCCGACCGCAGGTCGTCGCTGGTCATGCCGAGCGCCTTGGCCGCGGCGTCGAGCTTCTCGCCTTTGCCGAACGCCATGCCCGGGCCACGGCCGAAGCCGAATCCATGACCGTGGCCGAACGCCGGCAACGGATTGTTCACGAAGTCCTCGATGCGCTGACGATCCGCGGCGGCGATGGCGTCGATGACCGTGTTGATGTCGATGTTCTTCTCTTTGGCAATGGCGGCGATCGTCGTCTTGCCGTCGCTCAGCCTGGTGCGCAGGTCGTCGGTCGTCATGTGGAGCGCCTTCGCCGCGGCGTCGAGCAAGGCGGACGGGCCTGCCATGCGCACCTTCGTGGCCGGTCCCGAGGCGCTCGGGGCGTTCGTCGTCGTATTCGACGATGCGCCCGAGAGCACCGGCACCCCGAGGAGGGCGCCCGCGGTACCCCCGACCACCACCGACGCGGCGATGGCGAGCGGGATCGTGAGGCGGCGTCCGAACATGGCTACTCCCCTGTAGTGCAAACGAGTGACCGGATTATGAGTCCATCGACCTGGGATTGGCCTGGGGAGAAGCCTTGACTGTCGTGAGACGAACCCTCAGGGTCCGCACAGCTTGCCCACAGTCGATCCTGGCAACATGGGCACCGTGTCCGAGACCAGGGTCCTCGTCGTCGACGACGAGTCGAACATCACCGACCTCGTCGCCACCGCCCTGCGGTACGAAGGTTTCGACGTCGAGGTCGCCAGCACCGGCACCGATGCCCTGAAGGCGGCCGAAAGCTTTCGGCCCGACCTCATGGTGCTCGACATCATGTTGCCGGACCGCAACGGCTTCCAGGTCGTGCAACGACTCCGCGCCGACGGGCGTCATGTTCCCGTCGTGTTCCTGACCGCCCGCGACTCGACCGAGGAGAAGGTGAAGGGTCTCACGGTCGGCGGCGACGACTACGTGACCAAGCCGTTCAGCCTCGAAGAGCTCGTCGCCCGCGTACGCGCCGTGTTGCGGCGCACGGGCGTCATGAACGGTGACGGTTCAGCGCGCCTCGTGTTCGCCGACCTCGAGCTCGACGACGACACACACGAGGTGTGGCGTGGTCGCGCCCGCATCGAGCTCACGCCAACGGAGTACAAGCTGCTCCGTTACCTCATGCTCAACGCGCGGCGTGCCCTGTCGAAGTCGCAGATCCTCGATCACGTATGGGAGTACGACTTCGAAGGTGACGCCAACGTCGTCGAGACGTACATCAGTTATCTGCGCAAGAAGATCGACCGCCTCGGGCCGCCGCTCATCCACACGATCCGAGGCGTCGGCTACACGTTGCGCACACCGCCGGAGAACTGACCTCGTGACGCTGCGGACGCGTCTCCTGGTCGGGCTGGTGCTCCTGGCAGCGGTCGGACTCTCTGCTTCGGGTGTCGTGACATATCGCGAGCAGCGATCGTTCCTCCTCGACCGCGTCAACGAACAGCTGGCTTCCGCGCTC
>DASQHW010000204.1:0-4317 GCA_035631895.1 Acidimicrobiia bacterium
TCCGCCGACCGCTACCTCGACCTCTTGGAGGCAGCGCTCCTCGACGAGCTGTACCTCGACCACGAGCTGCGGCTCTCATACCTCATCGACTGCATTCGTCGTGACATCCCGCCCGAGCGGTCCAGACTCGGCGACCCGGTCCGTGAGATGCAGATCAGATGGGATGCGCTCGTCGAGCGGCGGCGAGCAGGAACCCTGCCCAACGCGGGGCACGAGGGCTCCAAGCTCCCGTATGCCGAGTTCGGGCGAACCCGCCTCGATCACCTCCGGCGGTGTCTCGACATAGTGCGTGACGAACGCGTCGACGGCGACCTCGTCGACTGCGGCACCGGCCGCGGGGGTGCCGCAGTGTTCATGCGGGGCTACCTCGACGCATGTGAGCTCGACCGCAAGCAGGTGTGGCTCGCCGACGCGTTCCGAGTCGAACAGGACGACGAAGACGCGCTCGACGTCTGGACTGATCTCAATACCGTGCGCGATGCGTTCGCTCGGTTCGGTCTGCTGGACGATCGCGTTCGCTTCCTTCAGGGCCGACCTCCCGATTCCCTCGCCGATTCCCCCATCCAACGAATCGCGCTGATGCGAGTGGGGCCCTGCGCCATCGCCGACGCTGTCGAGGCGCTGGAGACGATGTACCGGCGCATCGTGATCGGCGGCATGATCGTCGTCGATGACGGCGTGACGCCCGAGCGCCGCCAGGCCATCGACGATCTCTTCCTCCGTTTGGGAATTGACGAAACGATCGAACGGGTCGACGGGTCTGCCATCTTCTGGCGCAAGACGAAGGCGGCGGGTCGTCCCCGCGTCGCGGCACCAGAGCGACGTCCCGCGAGCCACGCGCCCGTCGCGTTGCCGGTGCCCGGCCAGACCAAGGATCTGTCCGTCGTCGTCGTCTTCTACAACATGCGACGGGAGGCAGCCCGCACGCTGCACTCGCTATCGCGCGCGTACCAACAGGGCGTGGCCGACCTCGACTACGAGGTCATCGCTATCGACAACGGATCGGCGACAGAGCAAGTGCTCGGCGAGGAGTTCGTTCGGAGCTTCGGGCCGGAGTTTCGGTACGTCGACCTGGGCGAGCAGGCCACGCCGACTCCCGTCGATGCCCTCAACCACGGTCTCTCCCTGGCGTCCGGCAACGTCATTGCGTTCATGATCGACGGTGCCCACGTGCTGACGCCGGGCGTGCTGCGCTACGGCATGGCGGGACTGCAAACCTACGAACCCGCGATCGTTGTCGCGCAGCAGTGGTACGTCGGGCCCGGCCAACAGCCAGACGCGATGCTCAGCGGCTATGACCAGTCCTTCGAAGACGACCTCTTCCGTCAAGTCGAATGGCCGCTCGACGGTTACCGCCTCTTCGACATCGGTCACTTCATCGGCGAGAGGGACTGGTTCGACGGGCTCTGGGAGAGCAACTGCATCTTCGTCCCGCGCAAGCTGCTCGAGCAGTTCGGGACGTTCGACGAGCGGTTCGCGATGGCCGGCGGCGGCTACGCCAACTTGGAGTTCTACGAGCGGATCGGTGGCATACCGGGCGTGAACGTCGTCACGATGTTGGGCGAGGGATCGTTCCACCAGGTGCACGGCGGCACGACGACCAACGTCGCCGATCCCGATGATCGGCGTTCCACCATCGTGAGCTACGCGGATCATTTCAAGGAACTGCACGGCCGCCCCTTCCGGGGATCCGGAAAGACGATCCACTACGTCGGCACGATGTTCCAGAGAGCAGCCCGGACGCGCGCTCGTCGCATGACCGCAGACGCATTCGTAAAGGGGCGTGTCGTGCAGGGGCCGGACGGCTTCCCGAGCGCGCCGACCCCGATCCCCGACGAGCTGAAGCTGAACTTCATCGACGCGTCGTGGCGCAGCCTTGCGTGGCGCAACACCACCTGGCTGGGCCAGAGGGTGAAGAGGGTGCCCACGGACCTCATGGCGTACCAGGAGATCGTCGCTCGGGTACGGCCCGATTGGATCATCGAGACGGGCACCGAGGACGGGGGGCGGGCATTGTTCTTCGCGTCGATCTGTGAGCTGCTCGACCATGGTCGCGTGATCTCGATCGACGTCGAACTGTCGCCGCAACGCCCGGAGCATCCCCGCATCACCTATCTCGAGGGAAAGTCGCAGGGAGACGAGATCCTCCAACAGGTGCGCGACCTCGTCGGCCCGTCCCCGCGCGCACTGGTCGTGCTCGGCTCGCAACCCGGAAGCAATCTCCGCATGGAAGGCGAGTTCCGCGCGTACCGCGACTTCGTACCTCCCGGCTCGTACGTGATCATGGAGAACACGATGTACAACGGCCATCCCGTGTTTCCCGGACACGGTCCCGGGCCCTGGGAGGCGGTGCGGCGGATCCTCGCGAACAACACCGACTTCGCCATCGATCCAACGATGGAGCGCTACGGGTTGACGTTCAACCCCGAGGGATACCTGAAGCGAATCTGAGCCATCACCGCACGGCTCGCGCGGTCGGGCCCCGGCCGCTCAAAACACCAACGGCATCTGGTCGGGGGGATAGTGAGAGGGTGCGAAGAACCACGATTCGATCGCATACCGCTCGTGCGTCATCGACTCGTTCGCAGCGGTGCGGTGCAAGAAGCGTTCGTCGAAGAACAATGCGTCGCCGGGCTCGAAGATCGGGCGAAGCACCGGTGTATCTCTGGCGACCGTGTCTACGAGCTGCTCGCCCACCGACCAGTCGAACAGGGCGCCGTCCGTTCCCGTCGGCAGGATGCTGTCCAGGCGACGAGGAACGACATCGAGGCCGGGAGCGTCGTCGCCGCAGTGGGAAAGTGTGAGCCAGCAATTGACCGTGCGGATTCCTTGGCCGAGGAACGCGCCGTCCTGATGCCAATTCGTGCCGGAGGTCACCGGCACGCGGCGTAGCGTCCATTTCTTCACCGACAGCGCAGGCCGTTCGCCGAGATAACCCGTGAGCGGGGCGTCGAGACCTACCTCGCCGAACGTCTCCAGCACATCCAACATGGCACGCGGCGAGTCCACCATCCACACCCCGCCACCGCCGGTGACCCACTTCCGTTCGTGTCCGAGCGTCGAAGGGCCTTTGACCGTGAACGGCGTGAACCATGGCCCGGTGTCCGCGGTGCGGTCGTTCTCCCAATGTGCGCACGCCTCCATCGCCGCGTCGATGTCGTCGATCAGTTGTGCAACGCGCCTCGGCGATATGAGCCCACGCACTGCAAGACAGCCGTGGCGGAGAATCCCGCTCCCGAGGGTCTCGGCCGTGAAGTCGCGGGCGCGAACCTCCGGCAACGTGACGCCGGGGAAGAGATCCGGAGGCGGCGCAGGGGGCCATGACTGTAAGCCAGTGCGCGCCTCGAGCTCATCGAACGCGTCATGTCGCAGGTTGACGAGTCGTCGCTCGATCACCGGGTCCGGAGCCGTCCGGTTGACGGCCATGAGCACATCGATTGCTTCGAGCCGGCGACCCGCTTGCGCCAACTCCTCGGACAGGACAAGCGCATCGGCAGCGCTACGAGGTGACCGGTTTCGCCGAAGTGAAATCACAGGATTCCTTCCGCCTTGGAACCGGCGTGTGAGCTTATCGCGGGGGCCTCCGGCGGCTCATCGGAGCACTCTCGGCGTATCAGCATGAGCAGTCTCTTGGAGCACGGCTTCCCATCCGTCGATGGTGCGCGACCAAGAGAATTGTTCTGCGCGCCGTCGTCCACGATCCGGTGGCGGCGGGTCTCGGAGCATCTCCTCGATCGCCGCAGCGAGCGCCTCCACATCGGGTTCCACAATCGAGCCGGCGTCACCGACCAACTCGGGCAGGGCACCGCGATCGGTGACGACAACGGGCGTGCCACAGGCCATCGCTTCCAAGGCCGGAAACCCGAAGCCTTCCCACGCGCTCGGTAAGCACAGCACAGCGGCTCGCGCCAGCAACGCCGCGAGATCCGCGTCTGTAGGGCTGGGCACACGCACGACTTGGAGTCCGGGAACGGGCGCCGTCGCTTCTGCTTCGAGCCGCTTGCCGTCCGGGCTCAGCACCGCGGTGAGCACCAGGACGAACGTCGGAGCGACCGGCACACGTCGAGTCAACTGAGCCATCGCTGCTCGTAGCAACGGAAGGTTCTTACGTGGATGCACCGTCCCGACGAACATCGCGTATGGGTTCGCCAGAGCCGCTATCGAGGGGTGCAGGCGCGCGTCGGGCGTGAACACATCGAGGTCGACGCCGTACGGCACGCAGTGCACCTTGTCCGCGGCACAACCGTACGCGCGGAGCACGTCGACTCTGCTGCACTGCGACGGAACGACGACTCGTGTCGCGGCGGCCACGTTCGT
>DASQHW010000205.1:0-5410 GCA_035631895.1 Acidimicrobiia bacterium
ATCCGACCGCTGCCGACGCGCATGCTCCACGACATTCGCTCATCGCGCTTCCGAGCGTCTTTGCCCTGTCGTCCCTCGGTCTCGTGCTGGCCGCGACCCATATGGTGATCCCGTCGGTCGGGGTTGTGCTCGGAGGCGTGACCTTGCTCGCAGTTGTGGTCCGGGCGCTGGTGTCGTTCCGGCAGATCAACACGTTGGCGCTATATGACCGCCTGACGGGCCTGCCAAACCGCGCGTTGGTCATCGACCGCCTGGACCGGCTCCTGGCCCGCAATCGCCGCAACGGCACCCGAGCTGCCGCGCTGTTCATCGATCTCGACGGGTTCAAGCATGTCAACGACACCTTCGGACACGACGCCGGCGACGAGCTGCTGCGGTCAGTAGCGGCGCGGCTCGCAACGGCCGTTCGAGAGGCTGACACGGTGGGACGAATGGGCGGCGACGAGTTCGTGGTACTCATCGACGGCGGCGCGCGCCAGGCAACTCCTACGCGTGTCGCCGATCGACTGCTTGATGCGATGCGCCGACCATTCGAGCTGGATCTTGCACCGAGTCCCGTGGTGGGCACGACGAGCATCGGCATCGCAGAGGGCGACCGGCCGACGCCGGGTGACCTGCTGCGGGACGCCGACCTCGCGCTGTACCGAGCGAAAGCGATGGGAAAGGACTGCTACGAACGCTTCGGAGCCGAGATCGAGGCGCAGGCGCGACGCGAGTATGAACTGGAGCGCGATCTCGGCTCGGCCCTTGCGAAGAACGAGTTCTGCCTCGTGTATCAGCCTATCTACAACCTCGCCGATCTTTCGCTGGTCAGCGTCGAAGCATTACTGCGTTGGCAACATCCCACCCTGGGCCTCATCGGCCCCGACGCCTTGATCCCGATTCTCGAAGCGAACGAACGAATCGTCGACGTGGGCAGATGGGTGCTGCGCGAGAGTTGCCGCCAGATGAAAGAGTGGCACGACCGAGGCATTCGGTTATCTCTGTCGGTGAACGTCTCCGCTCGACAACTCGACCACGAGGAGATCGTCGACGACGTGACCGAAGCACTGGCCGTCACGGGCTTCGCACCTCAGCACCTCATGCTGGAGATCACGGAAACGACCTTGATGAACGATCCCGAGATGACCACACGACGCCTCAGATCACTCAAAGAACTGGGAGTGCTAATCGCCATCGATGACTTCGGGACCGGCTACTCCTCGCTTGCCTACCTCCAACAGTTCCCTGTCGACTGCATCAAGATCGACCGAATCTTCACGGAGGCGATCACGCGACAGGACGGATCCATTGCGATGCTGCACGCCCTGGTGCACCTCGGCAAAGATCTCGGCCTCACCACCGTCGCCGAAGGCGTCGAAACCCTTGACCAACTCGACCACCTCAAAGGTGAACACGTCAACGAAGTACAAGGGTTCCTGCTCTCGCACCCGCTCACGGCCGAAGCACTCGAAGAAACCCTGCTACACCGCTTCCTGAGAGCACCAGCCTCGCAGGACTCATAGGGACGCCTGACGGCCGCTGTCCCATGGGCGAAGGGGCGGCCTGACCTGGTGTTCTACGGGCGGACGGTGTTCCAGGCGCAGGGCATGCGCTTGATGCCGTGGATGAACCCGCTCTGGAGCATCGCCGGCTCTCCGGTGATCTCGATGTCGGGCAGGCGCCGCAGCAACTCTTCGAACATCACCTTGATCTCGCGCCGCGCGAGGTTGGCACCGAGGCAGAAGTGCGGACCACCTGCGCCAAAGCCGAGGTGTTCGTTCGGTGTGCGGGTGACGTCGAACTTGAACGGGTCGGGGAAGGCGCGCTCGTCGCGGTTCGCCGAGTTGTAGAACATGACGACCTTTTCGCCGGCGTCGATGTGCTGCTCGCCGACGCGGGTGTCGCGTGTCGCGGTCCGGCGGAAGTTGATGACCGGCGTCGCCCACCGCACGATCTCCTCGACCGCGGTCGGTGAGACGCGGTCGAAGTCGTCCACCCAGATCTTCCTCTGGTCGGGATGATCCGTCAGCGCCTTCATGCCGTGGCTGATCGCGTTGCGCGTTGTCTCGTTGCCGGCTGCGACGAGCAGGAGGAAGAACGAGCCGAGCTCACCCGGTGTGAGCTTGTGCACGCCGTTCTCGTCTTCGAGCTCCGCATGCATCAGCGTCGTGGTGATGTCGTCACGCGGATTGTCGAGGCGATCCTGCGCCAGGGCGAGGCCGTACTGGAACAGCCCCATTCCCGCTGCCATGAGATCGTCCATCGTCTGGACGTACTCGGGATCACCGACACCGAGGATGACGTTCGTGTGCTCGAAGATCATCTTCGTGTCTTCGCGTGGGATGCCCATCATGTCGCAGATGATCTGCAACGGCAGCGCCGCCGCGATCTCCGTCACGAAGTCGCACTCACCCATCGGCGCGACCCGGTCGACGATCTCCTTCGCCTGCGCGCGCACGCTCTCCTCGATGCGCGCGACCTGGCGCGGTGTGAAACCGCGGTTGACGATCAGCCGCAACTTCGTGTGCTTCGGTGCGTCCATGTTGATCATGCTGCCCAGCCACTCGGCGACCTCCGGCACCATGTCGGTGATCGTGATCGTCGGCGCGGAATGGAACGTGTCGGGGTCGCGCGACACCTGCATGACATCGGCGTATCGCGTCACCGCCCAGAATCCCGGACCTTGCGGCATGTCGATGCCGAGGTCCGCGGGCGGTGCCGGCTCGTCGTGGAACGACACCGGTCGCTCGGCGCGCAGCTTCGCGAAGATGCCCTCCCTGTCGGGCCGCATCCACTGTTCGATGTCGCCGAGCCGGATGTCGTCGAGCGGGATGTCGGTGTCCGGGAGAGGAACGGTCTGCGTCACGAGTGCGAGCCTACGCGTCGTCGTTCGGTGGTCAGTCGTCGCCGACGTTCGGGAGGAACGGCGGCACGCCCTTGTCGCGCTGCGCGAACAAGGTCGGTGCGGCCGCGTCGATCGCTTCGATCGTCCACGGCTTGTCGTCGGTGTGCTCGGTGACAGGACGCCAGCCCCGAAGGAGCTGCACCTGGCCGCCCATCACCTTGACGACCTGTCCCGTCACCCCGGCGGAGAGGTCGGAGGCGAGCCAACCCGCAACTGCCGAAATGTTCTCGGGCGCGAAGCGATCGAACTCGCCCTCCTTGGCGTTCATGAAGTCACCGGCGACACCCTCGGTGAGTCGGGTGCGCGCGACGGGGCAGATGGCGTTGACGCGCACGCCGATGCGCTCGAGCTCGCGGGCCAGGACGATCGTGAGCGAAGCGATGCCCGCCTTCGCTGCCGCGTAGTTCGCCTGGCCGGCGTTCCCGTACAGACCGGACTCGGATGCAGTGTTGACGATCTTGGCGTTCACGGGCTCGCCGCTCTCCTTGGAACGGGAGCGCCAGTACGCGGCCGCGAATCGTGCGGGGGCGAAATGCCCTTTCAGGTGCACGTCGATGACGGCGTCCCACTCCGCCTCGTCCATGTTGAAGCTCATCTTGTCCCGCAGGATCCCCGCGTTGTTGACGAGCACGTCGAGGCCGCCGAACACGTCGACCGCCTGCTGCACCATCGACTCCGCGCCCTTCCACGACGAGACGCTGTCGTAATTCGCGACTGCACGGCCGCCCTTGGCGGTGATCTCGTCGACGACCTGTTGCGCAGGCGTGACGTCGGTGCCCTCGCCGCCGCTCGACCCGCCGAGATCGTTCACGACGACTGACGCGCCCTCGGCGGCGAGCAGGAGTGCGTGACTGCGGCCGATGCCTCGCCCGGCACCGGTGACGATTGCGACTTTGTTGTCGAAGAGAGCCATGCCGCTCACCCTAGGAGGAGGGCTTTGCGGTGAGCAACGTGGTCGAGGCCGAGCCGCGGCCGACGACGCGGGTCATGCTCGGTCGCCGTACGCGAGGCTCACGCCGAGCTTGCCCGTGTCGACGAGCGGCAACGCGTCGAGCTCGGCGCGCCTGTACCACGCCGCGAGGTCCGTCGATCCCACGGCCTCGTGCTTCAGCTCTCCCGAGCCCGCGACGGTCCGGTAGATGATGCGAATGGCGTGGTAGTCGTGAGCTGTTTCGTCGCCGGTGTTTCGCGCGACGCGCGTGATCGAGTCGACTGCGAGCAGCTCCTCGATGGACCCGCGGAGTCCGGTCTCCTCGTGCAGCTCACGCAACGCCGCCTGCTCCGGGTGCTCGCCGAACTCGACGCCACCTCCGGGGAGGGTCCACGCTCCCGGCCGTTCGGTGATGGAGGACAGGCGGCACAGGAGCAGACGGTCCTCGGCGTCGACGCACACGTTGTACGCCGCGACGCGTTGCACCTGTCGCACGTTCAGGTGCCGTCGAAGCGCGCGTCGCGCTTCTCGGAGAACGCCTTCATGCCCTCGACGAGATCGGGCGACGTCGTGGCGAGCGACTGGAAGTGGCCTTCGAGCTGGAGTGAGAGCGACAGGTCGGTCTCGAACGATCGATTCAGCAGTGTCTTCGACAGCCCGAGCGACCGGGTCGGCCCCGCGGCGAGCCGGTGTGCGAGCTCGAGCGCGGCCGGCATGAGCTGGGCCGCGTCGTCGACGCACTTGTATGCGAGCCCCATCGTCACGGCGTCGGCGCCGGTGGCTCCCTCGCCGAGCATGACCATCGCTTTGGCACGCGGCAGCCCGACCAGACGGGGGAGGAGATAGGCCCCGCCCGCGTCGACGACCAGGCCCCACTTCGCGAACGACCAGAGGAACCGCGTCGCCGGATGCACGATGACGAAGTCGCAGGCGAGCGCGAGGTGTGCACCCGGACCGACGGCTGCACCGTTCACGGCCGCGATCGTCGGTTTGTCCAGCTCCCAGAGCTCACGGATGAAGGTCTGCACGCCCGCCCGCAATGCCTCGGAGGTCGAGCGCGATGTGAATCCCGGCTTGCCGGCCTGCGCAACCGTGGACGCCGACAGGTCCATGCCCGCGCAGAAGGCATCCCCCTCGCCCGTGATCAACAGCGCCCGCACCTTCGCGTCGTTCCGGATGCTGCGGATGGCCTCGACCAGCGCGTCGCGCATCTCGACCGTGAGCGCGTTCTTCGCTTGCGGGCGGTTCAGCACGATGCGGCCGACGCCGTCGGTGTCGATCTCGACCAGCAGCTCGCTGACGGTCATGACGCGCGGTTCGTGAGGATGTTCACCACCGACACTCCCGAACCACGACCGCCCGCGTTGTGCTGCAGCGCGTAGCCGCTGCGGATGTCGACCTGCCGTTCACCGGCCTCGCCACGCAATTGCCACCAGCATTCGGTCAGCTGCGCGACACCCGTGGCGCCGATCGGATGCCCCTTCGCCAGGAGGCCGCCGCTCGTGTTCACCGGGATTCGGCCGTGCAGCGCCGTCTCGCCTTCGAGGCTCGCGATCCCGCCCCGGCCCTTCTCGACGAAGCCGAGATCCTCG
>DASQHW010000206.1:0-5967 GCA_035631895.1 Acidimicrobiia bacterium
ACGACCGCGGCCCACGCTCTAGTCTCGACCCACCACTTACCTCTTGGGGCGACCAACGAGGGGAGCTCATGAAGGCCCTCGTCTTCAGAAACAACCTCCCTCGGCAAGCCGCGACGAAGCTCGGGTCCTTCGTCACTCCGAAGGCGTTCGCCGGGCGCCTCGCGCCCGTACAGCTCGAGAACATCGCCGAGCCCATACCGCCCGGGTCGGATTGGGCCGTGTGCGACACCATCGTCAGCGGGTTGTGCGGCTCCGACACCAAGCAGATCTTCCTCGATGGCGCGCGCGACAACTCGCTGACTGCGCTCATCTCATTCCCGCACGTGCTCGGGCACGAGGCCGTGGCGCGCCGTCGCGACACCGGCACGCGCATCGTGCTCAACCCGTGGCTGTCGTGCGCCCCGCGTGGCATCGAGCCGCCGTGCCCGGCATGCGCCGACGGCCGCTACCCGCAGTGCCGGAATTTCACGCGGGGACGATTGCCCCCGTCGCTGCACCTCGGCAACTGCGCAGGGGCGGGCGGCACCCACGCGGAGGCATTCGCAGCACATCACAGTCAGCTGGTCGCGATTCCCGACGACGTCACCGACGACGCCGCGGTATTGAGCGACCCTGCCGGCGTTTCGCTGCACGCGATCCTCCAATCACCGCCTGATCCGCGCCGGCCGGCGCTGGTGTACGGCTGCGGCACACTCGGCTTGGCAGCGATCGCGTTGTTGCGCCTGCTGTATCCGGACGTCGAGGTATGGGCGGTCAGCCGCCCCGGCCGGCCGGCCGAGCTCGCGACGAAGCTCGGCGCCGCCCATGTCCTTCCCGCGGCACCGGACGAGCTGGTCGAGCGCGTCGCGTCGATGGCGCACTGCGACCGCTCGGTGCCGTGGAGCGGGAAAGCGTGGCTGCAGGACGGCCCGGGCGTGGTCTACGACATGGTCGGCAGCCCCGAGACGATGGAGACGGCACTGCGGCTGGTCGACACCGGCGGCCACATCGTCGTCGTCGGTGTCGAACCGCCGGGACGCTTCGAGTGGACACCGCTGTACTTCAAGGAGGTGCACGTCATCGGCTCGAACGCGTTCGGCGTCGAGGAGGTCCGTGGCATCCGCAAGCACTCGTTCGAGCACTATTTCGACTTCGTGCGAGGTGGCCTCGATCTCACGCCGCTGATCACGCACCGATTCCCATTGACGGGCTGGCAGGACGCCGTGCTCGCCGTCGCGCATCAGTCGACCACGGGGTCGATCAAGGTGCTGATACAACCGGACGGAATGTGAGGAGTGCCGCCGGCACCAACCAATGCAACCGCGCACACCGGCCGAATGACCCTGGCGGGGAGGTGACGCGAGCCGCACGATCGGCGAAGAGCCAAACGTTGGGGGTGCCGGATGCAAGAGCGCGACGACGCGTACATGCGTGACAGTGACGCGTTCTCCTGGTACATGGAGGCCGACCCACTGTTGCGCTCGACGATCGTGAGTGTCGTGGTGCTCGACGTCCCGCCCGACGTGGAGCGTCTGCTCGAGCGCGCCGACCGCGCCAGCCGGCTCTCTCCGGGGTTCCGCCACAAGGTGGTGCAAGCGCCACTGCGGCTCGCGAACCCGCGCTGGGTGGTCGATCCCGACTTCAACCTTGGCTTCCATGCCCGCCATCTCGCGGCGCCGGCACCCGGAGCGCTCGGGCAGGTGTTCGAGTACGCGTGCCAGACCGCGATGGCGGGGTTCGACCGGCAGCGACCGCTTTGGGAATTCACCCTTCTCGACGGGCTCGAACGTGGGCGCGCCGCGCTGGTCATGAAGCTCCATCACTCGCTCACCGACGGCATCGGCGGGATGGAGATGGCGAAGTACCTCTTCGACTTCGACCCGAACCCCGAGCCCCTCGGGCCGATGCCCGATGCGCCGGTACCCGAGCAGTTGTCGTCCGCTGATCTCGTACGCGACGCGCTGCACCACAACGCGGCGCGTGCGGCGAACCTCCCACGTGCCGTTCTGCGAGAGCGTCGTGGCGCCCTCGCACGAGCACTGCGACATCCGGACACCGCGTTCCGGGACGCTCTCGGGGTCGTGCGGTCGGTGGCCCGGACCGTCCAACCTGTGAGCTCGACGCTCTCCCCGCTGATGAAAGAACGTCGACTCAACTGGCACTACGACGCCCTGACGGTCCCGCTCGATGCGTTGCGTGGTGCGGCGCGCGCCGTCGATCTCACACTCAACGACGCGTTCCTGGGTGCGATCAGTGGCGGACTCCTTCAGTATCACGAACGTCACGGCGCGGCGGTCGACGATCTACGCCTCACGATGCCGATCAGCATCCGCACACCGCATGACCCCATCGGAGGGAACCGCATCACGCTCATGAGATTCAAGATCCCGACGAGCTTGCGGGACCCGGTTGCCCGGATGCGACGCATCGACGAATTGAGTGTCACGGCGCGCCGCGAACCCGCGATCCCTTACACCAACGCGATTGCCGCCGCACTCAACGTTCTGCCGCGCAGCTACGTCGGCGGAATGCTGAAGCACGTCGACTTCGTGGCAAGCAACGTGCCGGGAATCAGCGTTCCGATCTACCTCGCCGGCGCGCGGGTCGCCGAGTGGTACGCATTCGGTCCGACGATCGGCGCGGCACTGAACGTCACACTCGTCTCTTACGATGGCAGCTGCTACATCGGCGTGAACGTCGATGCGGCGGCGATACCCGACGCCGACGCGATGCTCGAATGCCTCGCCGACGGCTTCAGGGAAGTCGTCGACCTCGGACAACGCGTCACGCACCGGCAGTGATGTCGGGATCGATGCGCGTCCCCGCCTCGCCGCGGAGCATGGCGAGAGCGTGGGAGACCGCTCCGATCACCGCTCGCTTGCCGCTGTGTGACACGAACCAGCACGCGGCATCGACCTTCGGGCCCATGGAGCCCGGATCGAAACGTAGGGCCGCGATCTCGTTCGGCGATCCGCGATCGAGGGGACGAGCGTGTGGCGTGCCCCAAGAGAGGTGCACCGCAGAGACGTCTGTCAGAAGGAGCAACGCGTCGGCGCCGAGCGCGTCGGCGAGCACGGCGGCGGCCCAGTCCTTGTCGATCACGGCTTCCACGCCGTGTCGTACGCCGTTGTCGTCGACGACGATCGGTATGCCTCCGCCACCGGCGGCGACCACGATGACGCCCGCGTCGAGGAGGATGCGGATGGCCTCGAGCTCGACGATGGCACGAGGATGGGGTGACGCCACCACGCGGCGCCATCCGCTGCCGTCGGGCGCAACGACCCAGCCGCGCGCGGTTGCAAGCCGTCTCGCTTCTTCCTCGGCGTACATCGGGCCGATCGGTTTGGTCGGCGCCGCGAAGGCCGGGTCGTTCGCGTCGACGACGACCTGCGTGAGCAGCGCGACGATCTGGCGTTCGGCCAGCGCGTTTGCGAGCTCGCGTTCGAGGAGGTAACCGATCATTCCCTCGGTCTCGGCGCCGAGCACGTCGAGCGGGTAGGCGCGGACGTCGCGGTACGCCTCGCTCTGGAGCGCGAGCAGGCCGATCTGCGGGCCGTTCCCGTGGACGATCACGAGGCGGTGCGAGCCGGCAAGGCCGGCCAGGACTGCCGCAGCGCCGCGCACGTTCTCGCGCTGAACGTCCGCGTCGAGCGGCTGTCCTCTCCGGAGGAGCGCGTTGCCACCCAGGGCCGCGACAATCAGCAGGGAGTCATCGCTCGGAGGAGGCATCATGCGCAGGGTCGTCATTCTGGGCGCGGGCGGCCGCGACTTTCACAACTTCAACATGGTCTATCGCGATGACCCGGCGACCGAGGTGGTGGCGTTCACCGCCGCACAGATTCCCGGCATTGATCACCGGGCGTACCCGGTGTCGCTCGCGGGGCCGCAATATCCCGAAGGGATTGTCATCCGCCCGGAGGCCGACCTCCCGGCGATCATCCGCGACGAGCAGGTGGACGAGGTCGTGCTCGCCTACTCCGATCTTTCGTACGACGATGTGATGCACAAAGCATCGGTTGCACTGGCGGGAGGTGCCGACTTCCGGCTCCTCGGCCCGAAGACGACGATGTTGCACCCGTCGAAGCCCGTCGTCGCCGTGTGCGGTGTCCGCACAGGCGTAGGGAAGAGTCAGACCAGCCGGCGCGTCGGGCGCTTCTTGCTGGACGAGGGGCTGCGCGTCGCGCTCGTCCGTCACCCAATGCCTTACGGCGACTTGGCACGAATGCGCGCCCAACGCTTCGCCACCCTCGAAGACATCGACGCGTCGCACCCGACGATCGAAGAGCGCGAGGAATACGAGGAGCCGGTCCGCTCGGGAATGATCGTGTACGCGGGTGTCGATTATGGCGACGTCCTCCACCGAGCCGAGCGGGATGCAGATGTGATCATCTGGGACGGCGGCAACAACGACTTCTCGTTCTTTGCGCCGGACCTGCTCATCACAGTGACCGATGCGCTGCGTCCGGGTCACGAATCTGCGTACTACCCGGGTGAGGCGAACCTGCGCATGGCCGACATCATCGTCGTCAACAAGGTCGACAGCGCCGATGATGATGCCGTCGCCCGAGTCGTCGCGAATGCGCAGCACCTGAATCCGCGTGCGCAGCTTGTCAGGGCGGCATCGCCTGTGACGCTCGATCCGGGTCCGTCGCTCGTCGACGCGCGCGTGCTCGTCGTCGAGGACGGACCGACGATCACCCATGGCGGAATGCCCTTCGGCGCCGGAACGGTCGCGGCACGTCAGGCCGGCGCGACGCAGCTCGTCGACCCGCGTCCGTACGCGGCGGGCTCGATCGCCGAAACGTTCGCGACGTACCCGCACATCGGGCGGGTCCTGCCGGCGATGGGGTACGGCGACGCGCAGCTCGCGGAGCTTGCCGACACGATCCGCGCCACGCCCTGTGACGTGGTCGTCGCCGGCACACCGATCGATCTCGGGCGCGTCGTCGACGCCGCGCATCCGATCCGGCGGGCGAAGTACGAGCTCCGCGAGCTCGGCACTCCGACGCTCGGCGGTATCTTGACGCCGCTCGCGCGCCGCTGGTCGGAGCCGAGACATGACGAAGGGCCCTAGGCGAAGCGCGAGGTTCGCGCGACGCTCGACGCCGTGGCGCCGGAACGCACCGCGCGATGACAAAGGACGGATCAGATGGCCGATCACTGGGGTCCTCTCGGGCCGCTTGCGGGTGAATGGCAGGGAGAAGGCGGCCTCGACACCGCGTATGCGCACGCCGAGCACAAGGTGCTCGACACGCCGTTCCTGGAAAAGCTCACCTTCAAGCCGTTTGGTCCCGTCGACAACGGACGTCAACACCTCTACGGCCTCGACTACAGGACCGCCATGTGGCGTGCGGACGAAGAGAACCCGTTCCACACCGAGGTCGGCTACTGGCTGTGGGACGGTGCGACCGGTGAGATCATGCGCGGGTTCGTCGTGCCTCGTGGCATCGCGGTGCTGGCGGGTGGTACTGCCGCCGAAGACGCACGCACCTTCACGTTGAGAGCCGCGCCGGGAGAGGCGCAGTACGCCATCGGCGAGAACCAATACCTCGCAAAGAACGCGAGCACGCTGAGCTACGAGGTCACCATCACCATCGGCGACGACACCTGGTCGTACGCGGAGACCACGATGCTGCGGATGAACGAGTTCGCCGAGCCGTTCGCGCACAAGGATCACAACACGCTGCGCCGGATCGGCTGAGGCGACGAAGATGCATTGTGCCCGAAGGACGGCGCATGCCTGAACCAACGATCGTCGTCGGTGTTGACGGCTCGCCCGGCTCGCTCGTCGCGCTCCGCGTCGCACTCGAAGAGGCACGAGTCCACCGCGCGTCGCTTCGAGTCGTGATGGCGTGGCAGCTCACCTGGATGGAGCTGGCGATCGAAACACCGGCAGTGATGAGGAGCGTCGAGGCACACGCCTCCGAGATGCTCGAAGCGGCGCTGGCATCCGTGGACCACGGTCGGGCCGCGGGCGTCGAGGTCTCG
>DASQHW010000207.1:0-5876 GCA_035631895.1 Acidimicrobiia bacterium
AGTGCTCGCCGTCGACGACCCCGCGGCATCCGGCCCGGAAGGCGGCCCGGGCCTGACCCTCCTCGTCACGGAGGACGAGGCCGGTGCGGTCGCTTATGCGGCCGGCAACGGGTCCGTGAGCATCGCCGTTGCGCCTCCGGAGACGGCGTGCTGCACGTCGTCCACCTCGCTGCCCCGGCCGTGAGCGTGCCGACGCGATCGCGCGTGCGACTAGGTTCGATCGCGTGCCGATCAGCACCGTGATCTTCGACTTCGGCGGTGTGATCTCCAGCCCGCTGTTCGTCGGCATCGGCGCCTTCGAGGAAGCGGAGGGCTATCCCAAGGGAGCGTTGCTCCGTCTGATGTTCGGCGAGACGCACTACATCGGAGTCGAAGGGCGCGCCGTCGCGGACGCGCTGGCAGGCGCCCCCGACGCCGCAGAGGCCGAGGGAGAGGTGGAAGACGAACCGGACTGGCATCTCCTCGAAAAGGGCCGCCTCGACATCGAGACGTACTTCGCACGCGTCGTCGAGAAGGCGCCGACGGTCCTGGGGCGGCCGATCGACATGGATGCCTACGGGCGCTTCTGGCGCAGTACCGCGCCGGGAGTGCACTGGATGGTCGTGCACAAGATGCGGCAGCTCAAGCGAGACGGCCTTCGCATCTCGCTGCTCACCAACAACGTCAAGGAGTTCGGAGAGAACTGGCGCGCGATGTTCCCCATCGAGGAGCTTTGCGAGGATGTCGTCGACTCCAGCCACGTGGGCATGCGCAAGCCGGAACGTGCGATCTACGAGCTGACGTGCACGCGCCTGGGCATTGCTCCCGGCGACGCGGTGTTCGTCGACGACAACGCCGACAACATCTCCGCTGCCCGCAACTTCGGCATGGAGGCCGTGCACTTCGTAGAGCCATGGAAAGCGCTCGCCGAGCTGGACGAGGTCCTCGAACGTCGCGGCGTCAGGCGCCGCTGAGCGTCATCTCGCCGACCAGCACGGTCATGCCCGCGACCGACCCGGGCAGGAAGGTGAGGTCGGCGCCCACTTCGACGATGTCGAGCAGCATGCGCTGCAGCGTCGAGGCGATCGTCACTTCGCGCACGGGTTCGGCGAAGGTCCCGTTGCGGACCATGAGTCCTTCTGCGCCGACCGAGAAGTCGCCGCTGATCGGATTCGTGCCCGAGTGCAGCCCACTCACCGACTGCACGTAGAAGGCGTTGCCCGCGTCGCGCAGGATCTCCTCCGGCGACTTGTTTCCGGGCTCGAGCCGCAACGCGCGCACCCCGACGCCCGGCGTCGACGCGAAGCTCCGCGTTGCGCTCGCGGTGGTTCCCGTCCCCGAACGGCGCCCCGTGTACACGTTGTGCAGGAACCGCTCGAGCACGCCGTCGACGATCAGCGCGTTGCGCCGGGTCGGCACCCCGTCGCCGTCGTACTGTGCGGCGCCCAGTGCCCGCGGGTCGGTCGGGTCGTCGATGAGCTGCACATGGGTCGCGGCGACCCGCTGGCCCAGGCGATCCGTGAACAGCGAGCGCCCCTTGAGCATCGACTCACCGTTGAAGGCGCTCGAGAGCACACCGAGCACCGAACGCGTGACGAGCGGGTCGAGGACGACCGGGATCCTGCGTCCCGGAACCGGCTTGGCGCCGAGGAGGCGCGTGGCGCGCTGCGCGGCATCCCGCGGAACGGCGTCGAGGTCGAGGTCGGCAAGCGTTCGCCCGGCCGAGAACCCGTAGCCGGTCTGGGTACCCCGGCCATCGTCGGCGAGCGCGACGGACGACACGGAGCACACGGTGCGCCGCGTGTGCGCCTCGACCCCGAGCGAGTTGACGAGCGCCGCTTCGGACGAGCCGTCCCCGTAGCTCGCGGACTCGACGCTGCGGATCCTCGCGTCTGCGGCCTTCGTCGCGCGTTCCAGATCGAGCGCGATGCGCACCTTGTCGTCGGTCGAGACGCGCGTGAGCTCCTCGCGCCACAGGTCGAGCGCGGGGGGCACCGCGCCGTTCACTTCCGTCGGGGTTGCGACGCCGTACCACTCGTCCGGTTCGCCGAACGCCGCGTTGTCGCGTGCCTCGCGCAGCGTGTCCTCGACGACCCCGGGGTCGAGCGAACCTGCCCAGGCCAAGCCTTGGCGACGATCGACGATCACTCGTACACCGACGCCCTCCACGCCGGCGGTGGTCAACGACTCGACCTCGCCACCGAAGACCTCGACATCGGTCTCCTCGGCGCGCATGACGTAGGCCTCGACCTGTTCGCCGTCCTTTGCGGCAGCTGCGACGCGGCGTGCGATCTCGAGGAGATCGGCGTTCATGCGGCCGTCCCGCCGACGGTCATCTCGCGCACGAGAACCGTCGGCTGGCCCGACGACACGGGCACGCTCTGGCCCTGCTTGCCGCACATCCCGGTCCAGGTCTCGAAGTCGTTGCCGACCGCGTCGACGGTGCGCAGGACCTCTGGACCGTTCCCGATGAGCTGCGCGGCGCGGATCGGATGCGTGATCTCGCCGCGCTCGATCAGGTACGCCTCCGTGATGCCGAACACGAAATCGCCGGTTGCCGGATCGACCTGGCCGCCGCCGAGCTGCACGCAGTAGATGCCGTAGTCCACGCTGCGCAAGATGTCGTCGGGGTCATGCTCCCCCGCGAGCACGAACGTGTTCGTCATCCGCGGCATCGGGAGGTGGCGGTACGTCTCGCGCCGCCCGTTGCCGCTCGGGGCGCGACCCTCTTTGCGCGCGCGTACGACGTCCCACATGTACTCGGTCAGCACACCGTTTTCGATCAACACATTTCGCTGTGCCGCGTGCCCTTCGTCGTCGATCGCGATCGTCCCCCACTCCCGCCCGTACCCGCCGTCGTCGACGAGCGTGACGAACGGCGACGCCACCTGCTCGCCGACCCGGTCCTTGAACACGCTCGCGTCCTTCTGGATGTGGTCGGCTTCGAGACCGTGGCCGCAGGCCTCGTGGAACAGCACCCCGCCGGCGCCACGCCTGAGGACGATCGGGATGCGACCGGAAGGCGCAGGGACTGCATCCAGCAACGTGAGCGCACGTCGGGCGGCCTTGCGTCCGATCTCCTCGGGCGGGAACGCGTCGAACAGCTCGAAGCCCATCGTTCGGCCCGGCGCCTCGTATCCAGTCTGCATTCCGGTGTCGCCGGACGCGACGCACTGTACGAACATCCTCGTGCGTACCTGATCGTCGTCGGCGAGGAGACCGTCGGAGTTTGCGACGACGATGCGGCGACGCGCATCGGAGTACGAGGCTGTCACCGAGGTGACGGCGGTCCCTTCGTCGCGCGCAGCGGCGTCCGCGCGGGCGAGCAGTTCGACCTTGCGGCGCTTCTCGACCGTTTCCGGCAGGACGACCGACCGGGCGACGGTCTGCGACGGCTTCGGCGTCAGCGCGACGACTCGATTGCCGCCTCCGCCACCGCGAGCCGCACCCGCGGCCGCCTCGGCGGCCTTGCGCAGGCCGGCGCGCGAGAGGTCGGCGGTGTGCGCGTAGCCCGTCGTGTCACCGCGCACGACCCGCAACCCGGCGCCACGGTCGCGGCCCGAGACGAGCTCCTCGATCCGGCCGTCGTCGAACCGACCGCTGGACGACCGACGGTCCTCGACGAACACCTCCGCGAAGTCACCTCCGCGTCGAAGTGCCTGGTCGAGCGTGTCCCGGAGAAGCTCGTGATCGATCACCTGACCTATCGTAAGCGCATGTCCCTCGGGCCCGGTCTCAGTGCGACGGTGACACTGGTGGTCGAGGAGACCGATACCGCGCTCGCGATGGGGAGCGGCGACGTCCCGGTCCTGGCGACCCCGCGGCTGATCGCGCTCGCCGAGCAGGCAAGCGTGGAGGCACTCGCCGAGGAGCTGAAAGAAGGCACGACCTCGGTCGGGTATGAAGTGCAGCTCGCGCACCTTTCACCGACACCTGTAGGGGGCAAGGTCGTCGCCGAGGCGACGTTGGAGAGCATCGAAGGACGACGGCTGACGTTCCGGGTCTCGGTGAGCGACGCGCGCGGACTCGTCGCCGCGGGACGCGTGACGCGGGTCGTGGGGATGCGGGACCGCTTCATCGAACGGGCGCAGGCCGAGAGCTGACACATGCCCGACGTCCTGCTCGTGGAGCGCATGGACGCGCACACCGTCTTGACGCTCAATCGTCCCGACAAGCGCAACGCGCTCTCGGTGCAGTTGCGGGACGCGATCAGCAGCGCGCTCGACGCGTCCGCGTCCGACGAAAGCGTGAAGTGCGTCGTGCTCACGGGCTCCGGCACGGTGTTCAGCAGCGGCTTCGATCTGTCGGAGTTCACGCGTGCCGCGGACGACGACACGTTCGGGCGCGAGCTGTGGGCGTCGAGCGATCGCTTCCACGACACCGTGCTGAGGTTCCCGCTGCCGACGATCGCCGCGGTCAACGGCCCCGCGCTCGCCGGTGGCTTCGACCTCGCAGTCATGTGCGACCTGCGCGTCGCGGCATCGACCGCTCGGTTCGCCCATCCCGAGCGCACCTTCGGTGACGTGGTGTACGGGCCGTTGCACGATCTCGTCGGTGGCGCCATCGCGCGGGACCTCACGATCGGAGGACGCGAGGTGGACGCGGCCGAGGCGCTGCAGCTCCATCTCGTGAACGAGGTCGTCGAGCCGGACGCGCTCATGGACGCGACGGCCGCGCTCGTCGAGCGCGTGTGTGTCGCCCCGCGGGACGTCCTGATGCGCACGAAGGCCAAGGCGTTGCGCCGCGCCGGCCTCGGCACCGAATCGCCGACCCTCGACCTCTGATTCCCGGGTCAGGCGAGGTTCGAGGAGCGGGGGTAGGCGTCGGCGGGATCGGTGAGGACGTTGACCAAGGAGACGCCCGGCGTGGCGAACGCCCGGTCCAGCGCATCGCCGATCTCGCCGGGTTCGCTCACGCACTCACCGTGCCCGCCGAGTGCTTCGATCACCTTGTCGTAGCGGATGCCGGGCGAGAGCTCGGCCACGACGTCGTAACCGAACAGCGCCTGCATCGGGTGCTTCTCGAGTCCCCAGATCCCGTTGTTGCCGACGATCGCAACGACGTCCGCACCGTGCCGGACAAGCGCCTCGAAGTCGCCGAGCGCGAACCCGATCGCCCCGTCACCCAGCAGCAGCACGACGTGGCGGCCCGGATGGGCGAGCGCGCTCGCGAGCGCGTACCCGGGGCCCATGCCGAGGCACCCGTACGGCCCCGGGTCGAGGAACGTGCCGGGCCGGTAGCTGTCGACGAGCTTGCCCGCGTACGACACGAAGTCGCCGCCGTCGCCGATCACGATCGCGTCACGATCGAGCCGCTTGCGCAGCTCGCCGTATACCCGAGCGGGTTTGACAGGAGACCTGTCCGCGGCAAGAGAAGGCTCCTCTGTGGCCCGCTTCGTGCGTTCGTCGGCGCGCAGGCGCGCGATCCAGTCCTCGTGTGCACCGCGGGGCGCGCCGGCATCCCCGAGCGCGGTAAACGTCGTCGCGAGGTCTCCGGCCGTCGAGGCCGCGAGCGTGGCGTGCGGGGCAACCTCGCTCTTGGCGTCACAGAGGTGCACGACCTCGGCGTGGCCGAAACTGCCGAAGCCGAGGCGGAAGTCGAGCGGCGTGCCGGCGACCAGCACGAGGTCGGCTTCCTTCAACGCCATCGACCGCGCGCGGGAGAACGCCAGCTCGTGGTCCGCCGGGAGCGTCCCTCGGCCCATGCCGTTCGCGAAGACCGGCACTCGGGCGGCTTCGGCGAACGCCCGCATCGGTGTCCCGGCGTGCGCCCAGTACACGTCGCCGCCGGCAACGAGGACCGGACGCGATGCAGCACCGACGAGCGCCGCGACGCGGCCGATGGCATCGGGGTCGGGTTCGTCACCACGCGACGTCTCGGTGCCGACCGGGGGCAGC
>DASQHW010000208.1:0-13334 GCA_035631895.1 Acidimicrobiia bacterium
CACAAGTCGATCGCCGCGTACGAAAACGGTGTGGAGCTCACGCCGGAGACTGCACAGCAGTTCAGCACTGCGCACGTTCGCTGCGGCACGAACTTCCTTCTGACGGTCATGGTCGTCGCGATCGTCGTGTACTCGCTGATCCCCCGGCCGAACCTGTTGTTCGTCGTCGGGTCGCGCGTCGTGCTGATCCCGTTGATCGCGGGCTTGAGCTACGAGGTGATCCGCATCTCGGCGCGCAACATCCAGCGACGGTGGGTCCGGGCGCTCATGCGACCCGGCCTGCTCTTGCAGAAGCTCACGACACGTGAGCCAGATCTCGACCAGCTCGAGGTCGCGATCGCGTCGCTGCGTGCCGTGATGACGGCCGAGCAGCTTGCCGAGGTCGACGCTCGCGCCGGCCTGCGCGTGCCGGTCGTCGCTCCCGCCGTCTGACGTCCCGGTCGCGGCGCGGGGTGCGCGCGGTTACTCCGCCGAGGACGCGGCCCACGCCCCGACGGTCGCCTGCAACGCGGCCGTCTCGAGCGCGACGAACTGGTCGTCGTAGGTCTCGTCGCCGTAGTCGAGCCAGTCGAGGACGGCGTCGACGAGATGGTCGAACAACGCCTGCGCAGCCCATTCCGCGAACTCCACCCGCACGACCGGTGTCACCACGTCACGGGCCGCGCTCACGGCGACGTCGCGCAAGTGAAGTGCGTAGTCCGAGAACTGCGGCTCGCGGGCCGCGTGTCGCCACAACAACCGGAAACCGTCGGGCCACTCGCGTGCGACCCCGAGCAGCGCGCGGGTGGTGCCGCCCGCCTGCAATCCCCGGGACACGTGGTCGAGGAACAGCTCCACCTGGCGGTCGAAGACCTGTTCCAGGACGGCCCGATACAGCATCTCCTTCGCCTCGAAATGGCGATACACGATGAGCTTCGTGATGCCGGCCGCGGCCGCGATGTCGTCGACCGACGTCGCCGCGTATCCGGCATGCGCGAACACCTCGGCGGCGGCACGAAGGATGGCCTCGCGCCGCGCGGGATCCCTCCGGGGGCGCGCCGTTTCACTCGTCGCAGCGGCCGTCGTGGCCGGGACCTTCGTGATGGGGGAGTTTGTCATGTGTAACTCGTGAGTATACAGTACGGTGCATGAGCAACCTCCAGCTCTCTTTCTCGACCGACGAGCTCCTCGCGACCCACGACGTCGACGAACCTTTGATCGCCGGCGGCGTGCGGTGTCACGGCGGCTTTCTCGCCGGCGGCGCCTACGTGCCGCCCCGCACCAAGCACCGTGTGCACGCGATCGACGCGTGGCAGCAGTCGCACCGCGAGCAGTTCGGCACCGAGATCCTCGACGCGCCGATCGACCTGTGGCCCGAGCCGTATCCGAACGTCGCGCAGACGAAGTACCTGCTGCGCGAGGGCGTGCGGCAACCGGTCATCACCCAGCTCACGCGCATCGGCACCGTCGAGGGTTTCGGGGCGATGATCCGCAACGTCCAGCTCGGCGACATGCAACGCTTCTTCGACGAGTCGATCGCGGGAACCGCCATCGCGCACTTGCAATCCGGTCTGTTCGAGGCGCACGCGCGCGATGAAGCGGGCTGGGACGAGGAAGCCGGTCACAAGCAGATGTGGTTCGCCGCGCGCGACTGCGCCTTCGAGGCGCCGCCGACCGACGACGAGACCCAGACGATGCTGATGCGCATGGGAATCGTGCAACCGAACGGCGCGCCACCCACGCCCGAGCAGATGCGAGCGACCGCCGAATCGATGCGCCAGTTCCCGGATCTCGACCTCATGCTGGAGATGTCGATTCGCCGCATGCTCGGCATCCTGTTCATCGAGGTCTCGGCGTTCCATACCTTCGCGTGGGCCGAAGAGGTCCTCTCCGACGACTCGCTCGTCGCCGACGCCGACAAGGCTGCGCAGATCGTCCGTTGCATCCGCACCGACGAGACGCCCCACGTCGACTACCTGCGCACCGCTCTCACGGAGATGCGCGACCGGACGTTCGTGGGGGAGTCGGGTCGCAAGCTCGCCGGCACCGACGTGATCGGCCGGCTGTGGGACACCGCGCTCGGCGAGTCGCTCGGTCCGCGCCGTGAGCAGTTCGTCAAGACCGTGATCAGCGAGCTCGAGCACGCGCTCGAATCGAACCCGCGCCGCAGCGAGCTCCTCGAGGGCTTCCACGTCCACGGCACGAAGGAACAGGCCGCATGAAGTTCGGAATCTTCTACGAGCACCAGCTGCCGCGTCCGTGGGCGGAGGATTCCGAGTACCGGCTCATCCAGGACGCGCTCGAGCAGATCGCGTACGCCGACAGCATCGGCATCGAGTACGCGTGGGAAGTCGAGCACCACTTCCTCGAGGAGTACTCCCACTCGAGCGCGCCCGAGGTGTTCCTCGCCGCCGCGAGCCAGCGCACCAAGGACATCCGGCTCGGACACGGCATCGTGCAGACGCCCCCGCTGTTCAACCATCCCGCGCGCATCGCCGAGCGCATCTCGATGCTCGATCTTGTGAGCAACGGCCGGGTGGACTTCGGCAGCGGGGAATCGTCGTCGGAGGCCGAGCTCGGTGGCTTCATGATCGAGCCCGAGAAGAAGCGGGCGATGTGGGAGGAGGGCCTGCGCGTCGCGATCCGCTGCATGTCCGAGGAGCCGTTCACCGGCCACTCGGGAGAGTTCGTGACGATGCCTCCCCGCAATGTGTTGCCGAAACCGCGGCAGAAACCGCATCCTCCGGTGTGGGTGGCATGCAGTCGCCGCGACACCATCCACCTCGCGGCGCAGAAGGCGATCGGTGCGCTCGCGTTCGCGTTCGTGGATCCCGAAGAGGCGAAGTGGTGGGTGGAGGACTACTACACGACGTTGGCAAGGGAAGGCGTGCCGATCGGCGATGCCGTCAACGCGAACGTCGCGTGCGTCTCGACCTTCATGTGTCATCCGGACGAGGACGAAGCATTGCGCCGTGGTCTCGAAGGCGCGAACTTCTTCGGCTACTCGCTTGCGCACTATTACGTCTTCGGGCGGCACTGTCCCGCCCGCACGAACGTGTGGGAGGAGTTCCAGAAACGCCGGGCCGAGCACGGATACGACCCGGAGGCGGTCATCGCGGCGTCCGAGAACGCGGACCGGCTCGGCGCCAAGGTCGTCGGCCAGGGGATCGGTGGACTACGCGGCGCGGTCGGCACGCCCGAGCAGTTGCGTGAGTACCTCCGGCGCTACGAGGAATGCGGCGTCGACCAGGTGATCTTCTGTTACCAAGCCGGCAAGAACCGCCACGAGCACATCATGGAGGCGCTCGAGCTGTTCGGCCGGGAGGTGCTGCCGGAGTTCAAGGAGCGCGACCAGAAGCTCACGCGTGACAAGGAACAGCGGCTCGCTCCGATCGTCGACGAGGTGATGGCGCGCAAGCCTGCGGAGGACCACCCGCCGCTGCCGGCGGAGGACTACGCGTTCCCGGCGATCCCGCGCGCCATGGCGGACCGGTTCGGCAACGACGAGTTCCATCAGATGCTCGACCAGTTCGCCGAACAGAGCGCGCTCGGTCCGGGCGGCATCGAGAACCTCATCAACAACCGGTAACCGTCCCGAGGGCCGGTACCCTCGCCGCGATGTTCGAGCAGCTCGAGCCCCTGGAAGCCGAGTACGACCGGCTCGAGGCGGACCTTCCCCGTATCTACGCGACCGGCGACCGCCGGGCGGCCCGCACCGCGGGCCGTCGTGCCGCGGAGCTGAAGGCGGTCGTGGACGCGTACCGGGAATGGAAGAAGGTCGCCGCCGACGCGGACTCGGCGCGCGAGCTCCTCGAGGGCGAGTCGGACGCCGAGATGCAGAGGGAGCTCGCACAGCAGGAGCGACGCCTCGCCGATCTCGAAGCCGAGATCAAGGAGCTCCTGGTGCCCCGCGACCCGAACGAGGGCCGCAACGTGATCGTAGAGATACAAGGCACCGAGGGTGGCGAAGAGGCCAACTTGTGGGCCGGCGACCTCTACCGCATGTACCAGCGCTTCGCCGAGCGGCACGGCCTGCGTACAGAAGTGCTCTCCAGCCAACCGTCCGAGCACGGCGGGTATCGCGACGTGACGTTCCTCGTGAAGGGGGAAGACGCGTGGCGGCGTTTCAAGTACGAGGGCGGACCCCATCGTGTGCAGCGCGTGCCCGTCACGGAGAGCCAGGGCCGTGTGCACACGAGCGCGGCGACCGTCGCCGTGTTGCCCGAGGCGGACGAAGTCGATGTCGCGATCGACCCGAACGATCTCGAAGTCGACGTGTACCGCGCGACCGGGCCCGGCGGCCAGTCGGTGAACACCACCGACTCGGCGGTACGGCTGACGCACAAACCCACGGGCCTCGTCGTCACGTGTCAGGACGAGAAGAGCCAGCTCCAGAACCGTGAGAAGGCGATGCGGATCCTGCGCGCGCGCCTGTTGCAGGTCGAACAAGAGCGCCAGCAGGCAGAGGTAAGCGCGGCGCGGCGCGAGCAGGTGAAGGGTGGCGGCCGGTCGGAGAAGATCCGCACCTACAACTACAAGGACAACCGCGTGACCGATCACCGTATCGGCTTCACCCAGCATTCCCTCGACCGCGCGCTCGAAGGCGAGATCGACGACGTCGTCGACGCGCTGGCAGCCGACGAACGCGCGCGACAGCTCGGTGGCGAGCAGCCCTGACGCGATGACCTCGACATGGCGCGAGCTGCGCGCGCATGCGGCCGAGCAGCTGGCCGACGCCGGCGTCATCCCCGCCCAGGCGGAGGCGCGCTTCATGGTCGAGCGCGCATCCGGCTACGACGCCGACGAATGGCCCGACGCGGCGGAGGTCCGACCACCTGCGCGCGCTGTCGCCCGTCTGCACGAGATGGTCGCGCGTCGTGTTGCCGGCGAACCGCTGCAGTACGTCCTCGGTGCGTGGTCGTTCCGCGGCCTCGATCTCATGCTCGACCGCCGAGTGCTGATTCCCCGCCCGGAGACGGAGCTCGTCGTCGAGGTGGCGTTGGAGGAAGCGGTGCGTATGGGCCTGCGCCGCTCGCGCCGCGGGGTTGCGCTCGTCGACGCGGCGCCCAGGGCAGTCCTCGCCGACCTCGGCACGGGATCGGGCGCGATTGCCCTGGCACTCGAGGCGGAGCTGCCGGATGTCGAGGTGTGGGCGAGCGACGTCAGCGAGGACGCGCTGGCGGTGGCGCGTGCGAACGTTGCCGGGTGCGCCGCCACCCGTGTGCGCCTCGCGACCGCCGCCTCATGGTTCGATGGACTGCCTGCGTCGTTGCGCGGGGCGTTGCTGCTGGTCGTCGCGAACCCGCCGTACGTGGCCGAGCACGAGGTCGCAGCGTTGCCGGACGATGTGCGCCTGTACGAGCCACGCACCGCGCTCGTCGCGGGGCCGAGAGGCACTGAAGCGATCGAGACACTGCTCGAAGAGGCTCGGGCATGGCTTGCGCCGGGCGGCACGCTCGTGCTCGAGCTCGCCCCTCACCAGGGCGACGACATGCGGCGTGACGCGTTGGAGCTCGGCTATCGCGAGGTGCTCGTACGCGACGATCTCACGGCGCGGCCTCGGGAACTGGTCGCGCGTACCGGGTAGGTTCCGAGCCCGTGGCCGACGACCAGCTCGACATCGACGCCATGCTCGCCCGGTTCCGTGATCGCGCCGAGGCGGTCCGCCGCCGTCCGCTGCCGCCGGTCGCCGGGCCCGAACGGCAGCACTTCATCGACCAGGCCCAGCTCGACTTCCAGGACTACGCGCTGATCGGCGACGCCCGATGGGCGTTCGTCGACGGTGTGCTCACCTTGACGATCGACCTTCGTCCCAGTTGATCCCGAGCGGCTGCAAGAATCCGAGATCGACCGCCAACCAGAGCGTCTTCGAGAACGGGTAGACGACCATCGGACCGATGGTCATCAACGGGACGACGAGCATCAGCACCGTGACCCACGGGATGTCGGGCACCGTCAGGATCATCGTGACCACGAGCACGATCGTGAACAGCCCGCCGATGATGATCGTGTTGATCGCGATCGCGCCCGTCCAGTAGCCCGGTTCGCGTTCGAACTTCATCCCGCAGCGCGGGCACGTGGGAACCATCGTGAACCAGTGGTGAAAGAGCTTGCCGGCACCGCAGCGGGGGCAGCGGCGTGTGGCGCCGCGGCCGAGCATGCGCAGGCGAGACGGTTCGGTCGGGCTCACGCGGCACCGGCCGTGTTGGTCCGGCCGTCGTTCGTGATCTTCACCTGGCGGCCCTCCCAGGGCTCGGTGGTCATCGAGTACAGGGTGTCGGCGTCACGCACGTTGGCGACCGCCCGAAGGTCGTCACCATCGCCGAGCAGCGCGGTCACGATCCCGACCGACGGTGTGCCGTCGCGTTCGAACGAGACCGATGTGGCTTCGACGGTTGCCGTCGTGTCGACGAGACCGGCGGGCCGGCGGCGGGGCAGCGCGTCGACGCGCGCCTGCTCCCGACGGAGGACGAACGATGCGACCGGAGGCCGTGCCGACCAGACGGCGGCCGCGTGCTTGGTGACATACCAGCCCAGCGCGGTCGTCAGGCCGTACGTGTCCGGCTCGGCGCGTAGCGCCTCGACCATGCGCGCGATGGCGTGCGTCGGGTAGTTGTTCACCGGGCCGCCGGCGAAGCCGAGGCCGCCGGTGACCGTGAGCGCGCGTCCGTCGTTCTCGGGGAGGCCGAGTGCGTCTCTTGCGATCTGCACCGCCGCGGGGAAGCAGGAATAGAGGTCGAAGCATGCAATCTCGTCGACGCCGATGTGGGCCGACGCGAGCGCGCTCCGGGCCGTGAGCGCGATCGCCGGCGACGCCGCGAGCGACGCACGTTCGGTGACGAACCAGTGGTCGTGGGCCTCGGCCGCGCCGTGCAGGAACACCATGCGGTCGTCGGGCACGCCGGCGTCACGCGCGGCCTCGTAGGAGCACACCAGCAGCGCGGCGCCCTGGTCCACGTCGATGTTCGCGCACATCCGCTTCGGGTACGGGAAGCAGATCATGCGGTTCGCCGGCGACACCGTGCGGATCTCGTCGGGTGAATACGGTTCACGGGACCACGCGTGCGGGTTCCCGGCCGCCACCTCGGCGAACGCCGCCCACATCTCGCTCACTTGCTTCTGGTGCTCGTCGATCCCGTGTCCGAGCTTTGCCCGCAATGCCGTCTCGAACAGCGGGTACACCATCGTCGGCGCGACCGCGAGGTGCGCCGTCTCGTAGTCACTCGCGCCGGGCCGGGCGTCGCCGATCACCCAGTCGCACGGTGCGTCACCGCCGTCATCCCACTCGAGGTGCACTCGCGGCTCGCGCCGGGCGCGCCAGCGCGTGTGCATCGACTCCGCGCCGCCGATCAGCACCACGTCACACTCGCCCCGCGCGATCCTGGCCGCGAACTCGTCGACCAGCAGCTGTGGGCTGTTCCCGCCGACCGTGGAGACCGCAGTCGTACGCGGCTCGATCCCCAGCAGCCGCGCGAGGAACGCCCCCGGATCCGCGTAGCGCCAGGATCCGATCGCGACCACCGCGACGACGTCGGTCCTCGCGAGCAGGGACGCGCCGCTGTCCCGATCGGCGGCCCGTGCAGCGTCCGCGAGCAGTTCGATCGGCGGGCGCGCCGCTTCCGGAGTCGTTCGCTGGTTCACCTGTCCGACGCCGACAACGACCGGCGAACGGGCATCCACCACGACAATCGCTCCTTCGTCACGGGCGCGCAGTGCGCCGCACGCTACCGGTCGTCCTCGTCGTCACCGGCGCTGAGGACGGGCCACACGGGCTCGCCGGGTGCGACGCTGTCGCGACAGATCGACCGGTAGCGGCACGTGCGGCACACGTCGACCTCGGCGACGCCGTTCCAGTCGTCGGTGCGCCACATGTCGGTCACCGCGTTGCGCAGCTCCTCCTCGATCTCGGCGAGATCGTCGTCACCGGGCTCCCACGGCTCGGGATCGTCGTCCACCTCGGGTTGCAGGTGCTCGTAGCGGAGCTGCAAGCGGAGGTTCGTGCGGCGAGCGTCGCGCGCCATCACCCAGGCCTGCACGCGGGCCCTCGGGTCGTCGGCGAGACGCTCGTAGCGAAGTGCGCCGGTCTTGTAGTCGCGCACGTCGAGCACGCCGTCGTGGATCCACACCACGTCGATCCGGGCCGACGCGAGGAACATCGGCACGGGCTCCTTGTGGAAGCGAGCGCGGTCGACCTCGTGGGCGGCCCGCTCGACCTCGGCCGGGCATCGGCGCGCGTGGCGCTCGACGAACGCCCGCATCTGGTCGGTATCCGCCTGTGCCGCCTCCAAGACGCTCGAGACGTGGGCGCCGTCGTGGCACGTGCCGGTCGTGTGGAGCTCCTGGAGCACGGCGTGCACGAGGTGCCCCTGATCGGGTGACCGACCGGCGTCGCTCGCAGGCACACGGAGCAACGCGCTCGTGAAGTAGAGCCGGCGGCACCACAAGAAATCCGCGTAGTTCGACGGCGTGAGCCGCACGATCTGCGGGAGCCGCACGGTACTCAAGGTCACCTGGTCAGCTGCGGGCAGCCGGGGATGCACGGGCAATCGCGACAGTCGCCTCCGACGGATGGATGGCGTGGATGCGCGCGTTCGCGGATCACTTCGACCCGCGACGCGAGCCACGCACGTGCGTCATCCAACTTCTCGCCCATCTCGATGTCGTACTCGACCGACTGATCCTCCAGCAGGTCGACGGCGAGGATGTGCAGACGGCTCTTCGCCCATTGGTGCGCGCGGAGCAGCGCGAACCGGATGTCGACACTGTCGATCAACGGCAGCCGTGCAGCGATGCGAAGGATGCGCAGCTCTTGTGTGCCATCGCCGTGCAACACCGGGATGCCGACCGGACCGATCAATCGCACGCCGGCGTCGAGGAGGTCGGTCGACCAGCCGAGCTCGTCTACGACGATCTCGACCGCGGCGAACATGCGGAGGTACGCGTTTGCCGCGGCGCGATACACCGCGCGCTGCTCGGGCTCGAGGTCGACCGGATCGGGAAAGCCGTGCTCGGGCGCGACGGCGCCGCGGTGCCACGTGATCGCGTCCGCGGTCACGCGGTTCGACACCTCGAAGGGCGCGTCCCCGACAGGTGACAGCTTGCGGCCCGACTCGTGCTCGTGTGCGAGACGGCGCCGGCACATCGTGTCGGCCCGCCGCAGCAACGATGCCGTGACTCTGGGCAGCTCGTCCGCTGTTCCCGCTGCCGTCACTCGGGGCTCCCTCGCTGCGCCATCCCGGTCGCGAACGTACTGCCGGGCTGCGCCAACCCCTGAGTACACTCGCCTGAGTGCGGATTGCGATCGGCGGCGACCACGCCGGATACCCACTGAAGCAGCATCTCGCCCAGGTGCTGAAGGAGTGGGGCCACGAGGTGGACGACCTCGGTACGTACTCCGAGGCTCCGGTCGACTACCCGCCGTACTGCGCCGCCGTCGCACGCGCGGTGAGACACGGCGACGCCGACCGCGGCGTCGTGCTCGGCGGCAGTGGCCAGGGTGAGCAGATCTCGGCGAACAAGGTCCGCGGCACTCGCGCCGCGTTGTGCAACGACCTCTACACCGCCCGCATGGCGCGCGCACACAACGACGCCAACGTCCTGTCGATCGGCGCGCGTATCGTGGCGCCGCCACTCGCGGAGGAGATCTTGCAGCTCTTCCTCGACACACCGTTCGAAGGTGGCCGTCACCGCCGCCGCCTCGAACAGATCGCCGAGATCGAGCGAGAGGAGTTGGCATGACCTCGCCATTGGAGCGTACGGACCCCGAGATCGCCGGCATCATCGCCCGCGAGGTCGAGCGTCAGAACACCACGATCCAGCTGATCGCGTCCGAGAACTTCACCTCGCGCGCCGTGCTCGAGGCGCAGGGCTCGGTGCTCACCAACAAATACTCCGAGGGCTATCCAGCGAAGCGCTACTACGGCGGGAACTTCGTGGTCGATCAGGCCGAGGAGGTGGCACGCACGCGGGCGCGCGTGCTCTTCGGCGCCGAGTACGCGAACGTCCAGCCACACTCGGGCGCGAACGCGAACCAGGCCGCGTACATGGCCGTGCTCGATCCGGGCGACAAGGTCATGGGAATGCGGCTCGACCAGGGCGGCCACCTGACCCACGGGTCGCCGGTGAACTTCAGCGGCCGGCTGTACGACTTCGTCGCGTACGGCGTCGACGACGAGACAGAGACGCTCGACTACGACGCGATCCGAGATCTCGCGGTGCGCGAGCGGCCGCGCCTCGTGATCGCGGGCGCAACCGCGTATTCGCGCACGATCGACTTCCCAGCGTTCCGCGCGATTGCCGACGAAGTCGGTGCGATGCTGCTCGTCGACGCCGCGCACATCGCGGGGCTGATCGCCGGTGGTGCACACCCCTCGCCGGTGCCGTACGCCGACATCGTCACGTTCACGACGCACAAGACGCTGCGAGGTCCGCGTGCCGGCGCGATCCTGTGCAGGAGCGAGTACGGGCCGGCGATCGACAAGGCGGTGTTCCCGGGACTGCAGGGTGGCCCGCTCATGCACGTCATCGCGGCCAAGGCGGTGGCATTCCACGAGGCGGGCCAGCCGTCGTTCGCGCAATACGCGGCCGACATCGTCGTAAATGCCCGCGCGCTCGCGGCGGCGCTGAGCGAGGAGGGCTTTCGCATCGTCTCGGGCGGCACCGACAACCATCTGATGCTCGTCGATCTGCGCCCGTTCGGCGTCACGGGAAAGGTCGCCCAAGAGGCACTCGACGCTGCCGGCATCACGGTCAACAAGAACGCGATCCCGAACGATCCCGAGAAGCCGTTCGTGACGAGCGGCCTCCGGCTCGGCACTGCGTCGTGCACGACGGCCGGCATGGGTCCCGAGCAGATGCGCGAGATCGCGTCGATGATCGGCCGCGTGCTCGCTGCGATCGATGACGACGGGGTCACGGCTGACGTGCGCGAGCAGGCCAATCGCCTGTGCGCCAAGTTCACGCCGTACCCGGACGCGTGAACTTCCCGATCTCGTCCTCCTACGCGATCGTCCTGGCCGTCGCCTTCGGCGCGCCGCTGCTGGCGACGCCGGTGGTGAGGAAGCTCGCCGTACGGTGCGGCGCGGTCGTGCAGCCTTCGACCGACGCGCGCCACGTGCACACCAAGCCGGTTCCGACCTTGGGCGGGGCCGCGATGTTCATCGGATTCCTGGTCGCGATGGCCGTGGCGTCTCGCCTCCCGGACTTCAAGGACGTGTTCCAGGCCGGTGCCGCGCTCAACACCGAACCGTTCGGCGTGTTGCTGGGAGCCGGCGTGATGTTCGTCGTGGGGGCGCTCGACGATCTGATCGACGTGTCGCCGCCGGCGAAAGTCGCCGGGCAGGTGCTCGCGGCGAGCCTCCTCGCGTTGTGCGGCGTGACGATGTTCTTCTTCCGCATGCCGTTCAACCTCTTCCACACCGACACCGTCGTGCTCGGTCCCGACTGGGCGCCGCTCGTGACCGCAATATGGGTCGTGTTGATGACGAATGCCATCAACTTGATCGACGGGCTCGACGGGCTTGCGGCGGGCATCGTGGCGATCGCCGGGGGTGCGCTGTTCCTCTTCGCCGACCGGTTGACGCTGGCGCACGCGCTCGACTCGGGCAACATCGGGCCGCTGGTGGCGATCATCGCGGTCGGTGTGTGCGTCGGCTTCCTGCCGTTCAACTGGAGATCGCGCATCATCATGGGTGACGCGGGCGCGCTGTTCCTCGGCATCCTGCTCGCGGTGCCGACGATCACGATCGGGGGGCGGACCGAGGGCGGGTTCTCCGGCAACACGTTCTTCTTCTTCGGGCCGCTCCTGATCCCCGTGGTGATTCTCGGGGTTCCCATCGTGGACACGATGTTCTCGTTCGTTCGGCGCCTCGTGCATCGTCAGCATTGGCATCAGGCCGACGCCGGGCACCTGCACCACCGGCTCATGCGCCTGGGTCACGGACCTCGCCGCACCGTGGCGATCCTCTGGGCGTGGACCGCGCTGCTGTCGGGCGTCGCGCTGTTGCCTACGTACACCAACGAGGGAAACGCGCTCGTTCCCTTCGTGGTCGCAGCGATGGCGCTGTTGCTCTTCGCGTGGTTCCACCCCGGCTTCCGGTTACGCAGGGAGCGCCACGAGCGCGCGCGTCACCCGTCGTCCCGTCCCGACATCGACGTCGTAAACCTCGAGGAGCGCCGCCGCAGGAGAGCGTGACCCTGGCCCGGGCAACCGCTCCACGGGGGCCGTGAGCGAAGCGCCGGAGGCGCGCAGCGAGCTGGCGGGAGCGGCGAGCGCCCGCGGGCCGGGTATCCCGGCACGCAGCGAGCGCGACCCAGAGACTCGGTTTGACGGGTGCTCGACGGTCCAATTAGATTGGGAAATCATTCACAAGCGGTGCGGGCAAGGGTGCCCGGCGCCGTGCGAGGGGAGCTCCCGGTTGGCCCCGGCTGAGGAACACCGCGACACGCAGAAGACATGGCAGGCATTCTCGGACGCCCTGGCGTACTCGGTACAGCTCGCCGGCACCACGCTCATCTTTGTCCTCTTGGGCCTCTGGCTCGACAACAGCATCGGGACGCGACCACTGTTCACCGTCGCGCTGGGCCTGCTGGCCGTCGTGGGACAGGCGATCAGCGCGTATTACCGGTATATGGCAGAAGTCGCGCGCGACGAGAAGGGGAGGCCGTGGACGCGCAATCCGAACAGGTAGAGCGCGAGGTCGCGCTCGACATCGTGCGCCGCGGCATGTTCGTGGCGCCGCTGATCGTGCTCGTCGCCGGGCTCGTGCGCGGCTGGGACGGCGCGACGAGTGCCGCGATCGCGATCGGCATCGTGCTCCTGAACTTCCTCGCGGCGGCGGCCATCATGACCCGCGCCGCGCGCGGCGGCCCGACGGCAATCGGCGCTGCTGCCTTGAGCGGCTACATCATCCGCCTCGCCGTGATCGTCGTGGCGCTCGTGCTGCTGCGGCACCGCAGCTGGATTGATCTCCCGACCCTCGGAATCGTTATCGTCTGCACGCATCTCGGCCTCCTGTTCTGGGAGGCGAAGTACGTGAGCCTCACGCTCGCCGCACCGGGCCTCCGCCCGGCGCGACCAGGCCCCTCCGGAGAGAAATGAACGCTCTGCTCGCGGTCGACGTTCCCCCGATCAGTCACGTCACGATCTGGGCCAACGGTCCACTCGGCATCAACAAGACCGTCCTCATCTACGGGTTCGCGACCGTCGCGACGATCCTCATGTTCTGGCTCGGCACCCGCCGCAAGGACGCGCTCGTGCCCTCCGGGCTCTTGCAGAACACCGCCGAGTCCGGCGTGGGGTTCGTACGGAACCAGATCATCATGCAGACGATGGGCGTCGACGGGCTGTACTGGCT
>DASQHW010000209.1:0-3849 GCA_035631895.1 Acidimicrobiia bacterium
GCCGACGGGCGTGACGGCGGACGACACAGGTTTCGCCCGCGTCCACATCCAGGCCGGTGACCTCGATCTCACAGGGCTGACGTCGCATCCCGAAAACGGCGCGAACGACCTCGACGACAAGCACGCCGCTACTCATGACAGCGACGAAGCCACCTTCCATCTGAAGCTCGACGTCCAGACCGACGCCGGCGACCATCTCTTCAAGCACAAGGTCTTCTGGGTCGGCGAATGCGCGACGGGCAGCACGACCACGACGACGAGCACGACCTCCACGACCGTCGAGACACAAGGCTCGACTCTGCCGAGCACGAGCACGTCGACGACATCGACCAGCACGACATCGACCACGTTCGAGGTCAGCGGGAGCACGACCGTGCCGTCGACTGCGACGACGACTTCGACGGTCGAGACGCAAGGCTCGACCGAGTCGACGTCCACCACGTCGACGAGCGTCGCAAGGCCGCCGCGGACGACCACGTCGACGACGGCGGTCGTCACACTCGGTTCGACGCTGGCGAAGACCACGACCACTGCAGGCCCTGCGGCGACCTCTCCTTCGTCGGCAGCACACGGGTCGTTGCCGTTCACCGGCAGCCGCGCCGACCTCATCGGCTGGATCGGTGTCGCAGTCACCCTCGCGGGCCTCGTACTGGTCCAGGGCGGTCGACGTCGTCCGCACCGGGGTACCGACGCCTGATCTCGAGAGGACGATCGCCCGGGCTCCGAGCTGAGCTGCTCGACGCACCGAACGCATGGCACGCGGCAGAGCGCGCCGTACGCTGTGCGAGTGTCGGACATCGGGAGCCTGTTGGGCCGGATCGGCGACGGGCTGTTCCAGCAGGCGTTCGTTGTCGGCGATCTCGACGCGGCCGAAGAAACGATGCGGTCGACGATCGGCTGCACCGAGTTCGTCAATCTTCCCGCGAGTGAGCTCGAATACGACCTGCGCGGCGAGTGCGTGCGCGCGGCGCTTGGCATCGGGTTCGCGCGCAGCGGCAATGTACAGGTCGAGCTGATCCAGCCGGTTCGTGGTCCGAGCCTGCACGCGGAGTTCCTTGCGGAGAATGGCCCCGGCGCGCACCACCTCGGCTTTCTCGTCGACGATCTCCACAACGTGGTCGCGCATGCCGAAGACGTGGGTTTTCCGAAGCTGATGGGCGCGCGGTTCGGCAGCTTGGAGTTCTGCTATCTCGACACGTGGGACGCGATGGGCCTCTACACGGAGCTTGTCGAGGATCCCGGCGGCATGATGTGGTCGCTCATGCCGTGGCGATGAGCCGGACGCCCGGCACGGAGGACGAGGAGTCAGGGATGTCGACGACACCGGGCATTCCGGAACCCGCAGAAGGCGGTGAGCCGGCGTGTTGGGCCCACCTCGTCTGTCCGGAGTGTGGTGCTCTCGAGGGAGAAGACCATCACGCCGGTTGCATCGCCGGGCGCACCGCTCGCCGAGCAGACGCTGCGCCCGAACATCCGGCCGCGGTGCGCGACGCGCGCACGGACCACGCTTCATCGCCATGACCTTGCACACGCGGCTGTGTGATCTGTTCGGCATCGAACACCCCATCCTCAATGCACCCATGGGAGGCGGCGACACCCCGGGCCGACTGGCCGCGGCGGTCTCCGAGGCGGGCGGTCTGGGGCTCATCGGTGGCACGACGATCGGCGGCGTGGACTGGCTCGTCGAGCAGATCCGGCTCGCTCGTACGTTGACCGATCGCCCGTTCGGAGTCGGGTTCATCAGTCATCTCCCCAACACTGCGGAACTGATGGCCGCCGCGCTGGATGAAGGAGTGCGCATCATCGCCCATTCGTTCGCGGATCCTGCGCCGTTCGTCGAGGTCGCCCACGATGCCGGTGCGCTGGTGTTGTGCCAGGTGCGTCACGTCGACGCGGCCGTGCGCGCGGCCGCGGGCGGCGTCGATGTCGTGACCGCCCAGGGCACCGAGGCGGGTGGCCACACGGGCCGAGTCTCGACGCTGCCGCTCGTCCCGGCCGTCGTGGACGCGGTCGCTCCCCTGCCGGTGGTCGCCGCCGGAGGGATCGGTGACGGTCGCGGCATCGCCGCGGCACTGATGCTCGGCGCGGAAGGGGTGTGGATCGGCACCCGATTCCTCGCCACTGCCGAGTGCGGCGTGTCGGACGCCTACAAGTCCCGCGTGCTCGCGGCGACCGGGAACGAGACCGTGCTCACCGACGTGTTCGACATTGCCATGGGAATGCCCTGGCCCGAGGACGTGTCGGGCCGCGCGATCAGAAATCAGTTCGTCACGCGATGGGAGCACCGCACGGACGAGCTTCGCGAGTGGGCGCGCGACCATCGCGACGAGTACCGCTCGCTCGGCGGCGATGCGGAGGTCGCCGAAAAGGCAATCTGGGCCGGAGAAGCGGCCTCGTTCGTCAGGGACATGGAGTCGGCCGTCGACGTGACAAGAGACCTCGCCGCGGCGGCAACCGCCGTCCTGCGGGACCGACCGCGCACCGTGTTGCGCGAGAACTGACTCCCTCGCACTCAACCAAGTCGCCTCCCAAAGTCGACGACGCAGTCACCCCGAATCCGGCGCATGACGCCGGCGGCGGCGCCAGCCGGGCTCGGTCTGTTCGTGCATCCACTGCGCGCGTCGAGCCCGCATGATGTCGGTGCGGGTACAGATGCCGACGAGTCGATGTTCGTCGATCACGGGAAGGTGTTCGATCTCTTCTTGAAGGATCAGGTCCAGCGCGTCGCCGACCGTGTCGCCCGGTGTGACTGCGACAACGTCGCGCGCGGCCGCGTCGGCGACCGGACTGTCGTCGCTCCAGTCACCCTCCCGCAAGAGGTCTCCCCGGGTGACGATTCCGATGCACCGGCCATCGTCGTCGACAACCGGGTACCCGCCATGGCCGTCCGTCTGGAAGCGTTTGACGAGCTCACCGATCCGTGTCGCAGCGTGCACGGTCTCGACATTGGTCGTCATGACGTCACGGACGAGGGTGGTGTGCAAGACGTCCGCGTGGTAATCCGACGGCACCCGAAGGCCGCGGCGGGTCAGCTTTTCGGTCATGATGCTGTCGCCCATGAGGGCCGCCGCGACGAGACCGGCAATGACCGTCGCGAGCATCAACGGCAAGATGGCGTTGTAGTCGCGAGTGAGCTCGAACACGAACACGATCGACGCAAAGGTGGCCCGGGTCGACGCGCCGAAGGTGGCGGCCATCGCCACGAGCGCGAACGCGCCGGGTGAGACGTCGGCACCCGGGACATGCGCGGCGGCGTGGCCGAGCAGCGCGCCGAACGATCCGCTGATGAGCAGGATCGGCGCGAGGGTGCCGCCCGAGGTACCCGATGCGAGCGCCATCCACCACGCGCAGAGCTTCGCGACTGCGAGTATCAACAGCGTTTCGATCGCGAGACGACCCGACAGCACCTGGCTGATCTGGTCGTAACCGACGCCCAGAACTCGCGGCACCAACAGACCGACGGACGCGAAACCGAGCGCGCCGATCGCCGGCCACCAGAACTCCTTCACGGGCAGGCGCCGGAAGCCGTCCTCGACGAGGAAGAGGCCCTTGTTGATGACCACGGCGAGGCCGCCGCACACCAGTCCGAGGCCGGCATAGAGCGGGAGTTGCGACAGACCGGCGAAGTGGTGTTCCGGAATCACGAACAGCGGTCCGCTGCCGAAGAAGATGGAGTGCATGCCGGCCGCGATGCTCGAGGCAATGACGAGCGGCACGAGGGCGCGCGTGGAGAACTCGAAGAGCAGGAGCTCGATCGCGAGCACGACGGCGGCGAGCGGCGCGCCGAACGTCGCTGCCATGCCGGCGGCGGCGCCCGATGCCAGCAAGATCTTCCGCTCGCTCGGCGAG
>DASQHW010000210.1:0-7081 GCA_035631895.1 Acidimicrobiia bacterium
GCGAACCCGACGATCCAGGCGTGGTCGGCGTCGCGGCCGCGTGAGGTGAGCGGGCTGACGGGCCTGTTGGTGATCGGGGGGGAGACCGTCGTTGTCACGTCAGAGGCCGAACCGTCGGGACGGGGAGCGTTCCGAGCATCCCAGCACCCGATGGGAGGCGGCTGTGGTGCCGGTAAGACGGAGGTTAAGGCTCAGCCGACAAGGACCGTGCGCGATGTTCCCAGCACGCGTCCCGCGGGGCCGATCGCGGCAACCTGGACGACATGTGCACCGGTCACGGGCACGCGCATCGATGTCTCGAACCCGGCGGTGGCGAACGACCCGACGGGATGCAGCGAGGCCGAGTCGGCGCCGGCCCGCACCGCCCAGCGCGCAACGCCCGTCGCGCCGTTCCAGCTCGCCGCGATCAAGAGTGCGCCGCCGGACGCGTGCGCGACAACCGCGGGCGGTGCTGCCGGCTTCCCCGTCCACTGCACGCGGAACGCGCGGTAGGACGCCGAACCGCCGTTGATGTTCACGTCGAGCTTCACGTCACCGTTCGGCGCGAACTCGGTGTACTCCGCCACGCTTCCCCAACCCGCGAAGGAATCGCCGTTCGGGAGCTCTTGGAAGTCTCCCTGGCTCAGCGACAACGCGTGTTGAGGATTCTCGTTGGACTGCTCCAGCTCGACGCTCATCTCCTGCTCGTCGACGCGCAGCTCGACACCGCGCGAGCTGTTGCGCGACTGCACACCGGGCGCGCTCGACGCGTTGTCGAACACGGTCATGAGACCGTTGTCCAGCGGTTGCGCGTCGTGCTGCCAGGAGAACGCGGTGCCGCTGCCCATGTCGAAGTTGGAGCGCTTGCCGCCGAGGCGCCAGAACAGGGCGCCCGTGATCCGATCGAGCTTGTACACGGTCCATGTGTGGCGCGCCGACAACCAGATGTTCCCGTCCTGGTCGAGCGCGAGGGAATTGGGGTGCACGTAGTCGTAGAAATCCGACGTACGCGCGGGGACAGGGAGGTACGACTCGGAGAGCCCGACATTGCCGATGCTGTGCCATTCGAAGAGCACCGAACCGGTCGCAATGTCGATCTCCTGCACGACGGCATCGACGACGGCGCGGTCGTAGACGCGGTTGATCGTTGCCGCGCTCGCCAGCACGGGGTTGTAGATCATGACCAACGCCGTGTTCTGTGGTGTGATCACGAGGTCGTGCAGGTCTGCCTCATAGCCGTTGCCGGCGCGAATCCGCGCGATCTCGCGGTACGACTGATCCATCATCACGTACTCGCCGTCGCCGTATCCCGCGGAGCGGATGTTCCCCTCCCACCACGTGAGCACCGGCCGCCCCTGGTACTGCTGCATCTCCAGGTCCAGGCTCGACGCGGGAGCGCGCGGCGCGAACCAGACGAGCCGGCCGCGACCGTCGACGATCATCGGCCCCGACTGGTCCGCTGTCGACTGTCCGAGCGCGGGGTTCGGTGTGAGCAGGATCGAGCCGGCGGCCGTACCGGCGCGCGAGGCGATGGTCTTCAACGTCGGCGGCCGGAGGTCGGGCCGGCTCGCGAACGGTGGAGGCGTCGTCGCACGGGGAGCGCGTGGTGCAACGTTCACGTCGGCACCCGTCGCGGGGCGTGCGATCGTGAACGTGTACACACCACGCTGCGCGCCCCGGACGGCGAGATCCGAATGGACGGTCACGATCTCGCCTGCCTCGAAGGGCTGGTCCGGCACGAAGCTCGCACCGCGGCCGTCCGAATGGGCGACGACGTGACCACGACGCGCGCCCGTGTGGCTTCCGAAGACCTGCAGGCCCCGGAGTTGCGAAGGTGTGGCACCACGGAAGCTCAACGTCGTGGACGGCGACGCGGTCGGCGTGCCCGGTATCGGAAATGCGCTCACTGTCCCCGAGGCGCGCAGCTCCGCAGGTCGGGGAGTCGGCAGGCCGCGAGGTCCCGCGCCGGCGGCGGCGCAGGCGGAGGCGGAGGCGGCGAGCACGAGACAACACGCGACCGCGCCGAGCCGGGATGTTCGAAGCATCACGCAGTCTTTCTCCGTTTCGCTGAGAGAACGTTGAGCGACGGGCTGCTAGTTCACCGTACGCTCGCGTCCTTCCCAGTACGGCGCCCGGATCTTGAACTTCTGGAGCTTGCCGGTCGACGTACGGGCGAACTCTTCGCGTCGCTCCACCGATGTCGGGCACTTGAAGTGTGCGAGATGCTTGCGGCAGTGTTCGATCAGCTCCTGCTCGCTCGCTTCGGCACCCGCCTTCAAGACGACGAGGGCCTTCACGGTCTCGCCCCACTTCTCGTCGGGGACACCGATGACGCACGCCTCGGCGACCGCCGGATGCTGGTACAGGCAATCCTCGACCTCTATCGAGCTCACGTTCTCTCCGCCCGAGATGATCACGTCCTTCTTGCGGTCACTGATGGTGAGGTAGTGCTCGTCGTCGATCGTGCCGCCGTCGCCGGTGTGGAACCAACCGCCCGCGAGCGCGTCCTCCGACGCCTCGCGGTTCTGCCAGTAGCCCTCGAGCACGACATTCGATCGTGCGAGCACCTCACCCTGGTCGCTGACACGCAGGCGCACGCCGAGGGCCGGTGCGCCCGCCCGGCCGAGCTTTTGCGCGCGTTCTGCCGGTGACAGGGCATCGAGCTCGGCGCGACCGCGGTTCATCGTCAGCAGCGGAGCTGTCTCGGTGAGCCCGTAGATCTGGATGAACTCCCAGCCGAGCTCGGTCTCCATGCGCTCGATGGTCCTTGTCGGCGGCGGCGCGCCGGCAACAACCATGCGCACGCGGTCTCTGCCCGGGATCGCGCCGTCCCATTGTGCGGCCGCGTCCAGGATCGCGGCGACGACCGCAGGTGCGCCGCAAAGAATCGTGACGCCGTGGCGTTCGACGCGCCGGAGAATCTCCGCGCCGTCGATCTTGCGCAGCACGATGTGCGTGCCGCCCATGCCGGTGATCGCATACGACATGCCCCATCCGTTGCAGTGGAACATCGGCAGGGTCCACAAGTACGTGTCGCGATCACTCACGCCGGTCTGCCAGCCGAATGTCGTCGCGTTGCCCCAGAGGCTCCGGTGGGTCAGCTGCACGCCCTTCGGCCGCGCGGTCGTACCGCTCGTGTAGTTGATCGTTGCGGTCGCGTCTTCGTCAGGCGCCCACGGTTCCGGCTCGACGCCGAACCTCAGCAGCACCTCGTCGGCATCCTTCCCGAGCACGAACCGGTGCGCGGCGGTGATGCCCGCCAGTGCGTCGTCGAGCTCGGGGTCGACGAGCAGCATCGACGCGCCCGAGTGCTCGACGATGTATGCGATCTCTTCGGCGTTGAGCCTGAAGTTGATCGGTACCAGCACGCGGCCGAATGCGGACACGCCGAAGAACGAGACAAGGAGGCGGGCAGCGTTGTGCGAGACGATCGCCACGCGTTCCCCCTGCTCGACGCCGAGCGCGTCGAGGCCCGCTGCTTGCGCGCGTGCCATGCGAGCCGCTTCCTTCCACGTCAGCTCGCCGAGACTCTGTCCGGGCTGGTCCGGCTCGTCGACGACCGCGGTTCGATCGCCGTACACGAGCTCGGCGCGCTCGATGAAGTCGAGCACCGTCAAAGGCACGCGCATGATGTCTCCATCCCCTCGAGGCGTCGCGGCACAACGTACCCGGGCCCGGAAGCCCCGCGCCGGGCCGCCGTGCCCGCGGCACATCCCGTCAGAGGGTGTGGAGGGTGACGCGCCCTGCGGGCGCGACGCTCACCAGCGGTACCAGCTTGCCTCGCCGCGGCGGAACGCGAATCCGGCCAGCCAGAAGATGGCCAGCACGACTGCGAAGATCCAGAGCCAGTGGATGGCGAAGCCGAGTCCACCGAAGATCAATGCCAGCAGCAGAACGAGGAGTACGAGGCTCATTGTTCACCTCCTTGTCGCGTCCGCGGGCGCGTACCCCTTGCGACGGCCCGCGTAACGTCGCGTCCGTCGACTCGGGACGGAGAGGGCGGTCGGACGCGCGTGTCTCAGGCTCCTCGTACGATCCCGGCGTGAGCATCACCGTCACCGGGACCGCGTACGGCCGTGCCGCGTCGCAACGTCTCCACGACACCGTCGCGCGGGCGAAGCACGACGAGCCGCTCGCGCCGGTGACCGTCGTCGTACCGACGAATTCGGTCGGAGTCGCGGCGCGACGCCTGCTCGCGTCGGGTGAGCTGGGTGCGCTCACGGCACGCGGCAGCGGAGTCGTCGGCGTCGCGTTCCTCACCGTGTACCGCATCGCCGAGCTGCTGGCCGCTCCGCGATGCGCGGCTGCGGGGCGCCGCCCGGTGTCGACGCCCGTGATCGCGTCTGCCGTCCGCCGCGTGCTCCGCCGGGCACCCGGCATCTTCGCACCCGTCGCTTCGCATCCGGCGACCGAAGAGGCGTTGGTCGCGGCGTACCGCGAGCTCGCCGATCTCGACGAAGAACAGCTCGACCGGCTTGCGGCAGAGCACACGCGCGCCGGAGAGGTCGTCCGGATCCACCGCGCGACGCGGGAAGTGCTCGAGCGTGACTGGTACGACGAGCGCGACCTCATGCGAGTCGCGGCGGAAGTGGTCGAGGCGGGAACGCCGCTGTTACGCGACTTCGGCACCATCGTCTGCTTCTTGCCGCAACGCTTGAGCGCCCCGATGGCACGACTGCTCGGCACACTCGCGGCGCAGGTCCCGACAACCGTGATCGCAGGGCTGACCGGTGTGCCGCGCGCTGATGCGGCGGTCCGGGCGAGCCTCGCGCGGATGGGGGTCACGCTCGACGACGAGGCCGTGGGCGTCGAGCCGGCACTGGGCACCCAAGTGGTGAGCGCGTCGGATGCCGACGACGAGATCCGCACTGTCGTACGCGGCGTGGTCGACGCCATGGCCTCGGGTGTGCCGCTCGAACGAATGGCAGTGCTCTACGGCACCGCTGAGCCATATGCGCGGCTCCTGCACGAGCACCTCGAGGCTGCCGGCATCGCGCACAACGGTGTCTCCGTCCGCTCGCTTTCCGAAGGGGTCCTCGGGCGAGCCTTGCTGGGGCTGCTCGCCCTCGGCGACGGCCAGTTCAGGCGCGACGACGTGTGTGCATTGTTCGCGTCGGCCCCTTTGCTCGACGGTCGGGGTGAGGGTGTGCCCGGAACCGAATGGGAGCGCGTGTCCCGCAAGGCGGGCGTCGTCGCGGGCGTCGGTGAATGGCGTTCGCGCCTCGATGCGTACGCCGCCGCTCGCGGGACCGACGGCTGGGAAGCCCGCGAACGCGCGCGTGCACAGGCGTTGCGCGACTTCGTCGATGCGCTCGCCGCCGAGCTCGACCCCGCCGCGATGCCGGCTACGTGGGGCGGGTTCACCCGGTGGGCACACCGGCTGGTCCGCCGCTTCGTCGGCGGCGACGCGCGGCGAGGCGCGTGGCCCGCCATCGAACGGGAGGCGGCGCGACGCGTCGAGGCGGCGCTCGACCGACTCGGCGGGCTCGACGCGGTCGACACCGGTCCGACGCTCGACGTCTTCCGGCGCACCTTGGAGCTCGAGCTGGACGCCGCGCCCGACAAGGTGGGCCGACTCGGCGAGGGTTTGCTCGCCGGCCCCATCGGGCTCGCACTCGGCGTCGAGCTCGACCGGGTATGGGTGTGCGGTCTCGCCGAGGGCGTCTTCCCGTCGGTGCCCCGCGAGGATCCGTTGCTGGGCGACCGCGAACGTGCCGCGCTCGACGGCGAGCTCCGGCTCCGCGCCGAACGCGTCGACGACGATCACCGGGCGTTGCTCGCCGCGCTCGCTTCGACCGGCGGGCCGCGGGTGTGCACGTGGCCGCGGGGCGACCTGCGGCGAAGCACCGAGCGCGTGCCTTCCCGATTCGTGCGCGACACGATTGCGGCAATCGACAGCGGTGAGATCCACACCATCGCGTCGTATGCCCAAGGCATCGCGACGGTGCCGTTTCCGGCGTCCGAGCACGAGCTCGGGGTGCGTGCCGCGCTCGCAGACGTCCTCTGGGTTCGCGAGCTCCCGGCCGTCTCGCGAGGCCGCGAGCTCATCGACGCCCGCGCGAGCAACGTGTTCACGCGTTTCGACGGCAACCTCGCCGATGTGCGCGGCGCCCTCGCCGCGGTCAGCCCGCTCGACAGCGACCACGCGATCTCGCCGACGCGGCTGCAGGTGTGGGCGGAATGCCCGCATGCGTACTTCATGGAATCGATCCTGCACGTGGAGTCCGTCGAGCGGCCCGAGGAGCTGATGCAGATCTCGCCGCTCGATCGTGGCGCAATGGTGCACGAGGTGCTCGACCGTTTCATCGGTGACGGCAACGGGCCGGAGCGCGCGCGGCTGCACGAGCTCGCCGACGAGGTGTGCGCGCAGGCCGAGGCGCGCGGCGTGACCGGCCGCCGGTTGTTGTGGGAGCGCGATCGCCGGATGATCCTCGCCGATCTGGACGCGTTTGCCGACGCCGACGAGCGCTGGCGAGCCGAGCGCGGCGCGAGCACGCTCGTCACCGAGTTCCCGTTCGGGCTCGGGGACGCCGCGCACGAGCCCGTGGAGCTGGACTGGCCCGACGGCCGGCGGCTGCGTGTGCGCGGCAAGGCCGACCGCATCGACCGTACGGCCGATGGCGTGCTCGTCGTCATCGACTACAAGACCGGGTCGGTGGATCCGTACGTCGCGCTGAGCGCCGGCGATCCGGTGCGCGGCGGCACGTCTCTCCAGTTGCCCGTGTACCCTTACGCGGCGCGCGCCGCGTACGCAGGTTCCGAGGACGAGCCGGTCGAGGCGTGGTACTGGTTCGTCGGGCGCGGCAACAACCGGCGGATCGGCTATCAAGTCGACGCCTCCGTCATCGCGGTGTTCACGCGCACGGTGCGCACCATCGTCGACGGCATCGAAGCGGGCATCTTCGTCGCCCGGCCCCTGCCTCCCGCTCCTCGTCCCTTCGTGCCGTGCGTGTACTGCGACCCCGACGGTATGGGGACCGCGCAACGTTGGCGCGAGTGGGAGCGGAAGTCGGGCGCCCCCGAGCTCGCGGGCTATCGCACCCTTTTGGACAACAGCGACGCCGAGGGTGGGGAGTGAACGTGATCGACCAGCTCGCGCTCT
>DASQHW010000211.1:0-2810 GCA_035631895.1 Acidimicrobiia bacterium
GTGCGCGTCGTGCAGGACTACGTTGGCGGCTCCGGGCTCGACGCGGTGCTGATCAACGACGACACGCCGCCGGCGCACCTGCGCGACCACTACGCGCAGCAGGGCCTGGTGTACATGGAGCCGACGGCCATCGAGCTCGAACGCATCCGCGGCCTCGGCGTGCGACCGGTCACGGCTCCGGTCATCGACAAGTGGACCGGCCCCCGCGAACTGTGGTTGAAGCAGGACACCATCCGTCACGACGCGGAGCGCGTCGCGCGCGCTCTCGTCGCGCTCGTCGACGAAGGCCGTCGTCCGGCGTTGCGCGCGCTCTGATGTCCGTCCGCCACTTCACCTCGGTAGCCGAGCTCTCCGCGTCCGAGCTCGCGATGCTCATCGATCTCGCGATGAAGCTGAAACGCGATCGCCGTCACCCGGATGCGCCGCTCCGGGGCAAGACCCTCGCGCAGATCTTCGAGAAGCCGAGCCTGCGCACCCGGCTTTCGTTCGACGTGGGCATGGCCGAGCTCGGCGGCCACTGCGTCTACCTCTCGCCGCAAGAGGTCGGGCTCGGCCGGCGCGAGAGCGTCGCCGACGTGGCGCGCGTCGTATCGCGGATGGTCGACGGGGTCGTGCTGCGCACGAACTCGCACGAGACCATCGAGGAGTTCGCGCGGTGTTCGCAGATCCCGGTGATCAACGGGCTCTCCGACCTCTCACACCCCTGCCAGGGTCTCGCCGACATCCTCACGGTCGTCGAGAAGAAGGGCCCCGATCTGGGGGACACGACCGTCGCCTACGTCGGCGACGGCAACAACGTCGTCCACTCGTTGATGCTCGCCGCCGCGCTCCGCGGCGCGCGCATGCGCATCGCGACGCCGGAGGGGTTCGAGCCCCACAAGCGCTTCGTCGAGATCGCGGAGCGCATCGCGCGCGAGACCGGCGGATCGATCGACCTCGGGCACGACCCGGTCGCCGCGGTACGCGACGCCGACGTCGTGTACACCGATGTCTGGACGAGCATGGGACAGGAGCAGGAGTACGAACGCCGGCGTCGCGCCTTCGCTGGCTATCAGGTGAACGCGCAGCTCATGGGGAACGCGAAACGCGACGCGATCGTCATGCACGATCTGCCGGCGCACCGCGGCGAGGAGATCACCGACGAGGTGATCGACGGGCCGCAGAGCGTCGTCTTCGATCAGGCCGAGAACCGTCTCCACGCGCAGAAGGCGCTGCTCTGCTGGCTCCTGGGAGCGAAGACATGAGCGACGAGCGGGTCATCCTCGCCGACTGCTGTGAGGATTGGATCATCGAGTGGGGCGGCTTCTACAAACCGGACCGCGCGTTCCGCTGTCCCGAATGCGCGACGGAGTGGACGAAGAGCGGCGCGGAGACGTTCCGGCGCGGCGACGGCCGCGCGTTCCAGCGCCGCACGCGCGTCGGACCGCAGGCGTCGTTCCCGTACCTCGCGTCGGTCGACGGTCATCAGCCCAACGTCGAGCGCTGCTGCGCGAAGATCCTGCTTGCGCACGGCGAACGCATGCCGGAAGGCGCGTTCGTGTGCCCGGTCTGCGGGACGGAATGGCAGAAGAGCTCGGAACGCCTTCACGGACTGCGTGTGGCCATCTTCCGGAAACGCGGTCTTCCTGAGCCGCTCACGATCCAACCCGGCCGGACTCGGCCATTTCTGGTCGCGCTCTCCGAATATTCGCCGCCGCGCGAATGATCTGAGGGATTACGGTCCGCAACGTCTGCCCCCATGAGACAGCGTTGACACCAGCAGGGGCCTCCTCGCCCCCCTACCTGACGACCATCCGTCGTTAGCCCTACGTACCCGGCCGAGACGGGTGGGTCGAGGCCGGAGAAGTGGGGAGGCCTGACCTGAGCATTCGTCGCGTTCGATTGCTCGTCGGCGTCGTCGTGCTCGGCCTCGTGCTTGCGCTGGTGGTCGGTTCGGCCGGTGTGTTCGGCAGCGGCAAGGCGCTCGGCTCGTCGACCACGATCAGCGTCATCGGCGGCGACGTCCAGGTGCGTCACGGTGCGACCGGCACGTTCGTCACGGCGATCGATGGAGAAGTCCTCGGTCCCGGTGACGCGATCAAGACGAACGACGACGCGCGTGCGGTCCTCACTTTCTTTGAAGGCTCGAGCGTCACGATCGAACCGGGCACCGAGCTCGCGATCGATGCGGCCGCGCCGCAGGGCAGCGACACCATCATTCAGATGACGCAGTCCTTCGGTCGCACCTGGCACGTCGTGACGAAGCTCGTGACCGGCGACTCGAAGTACGAGGTGCGCACACCGGCGAGCACTGCGTCGGTGCGCGGCACCGAATTCACCGTCGACACCGACGGCGACACGACGACCATCACGACGACCGGTGGCACCGTGCTCAACCGCGTGCCGGTCGCGGGCGGCGCGCCGGGCCAGACGACCGACGTGCCGGTCACGGCCGGTCAGCAGCACTCGCAGAGCAAGGGGCGAGACGTTGCGCCGGCGCATCCGGCACCGGCTCCGGATCGCAACGTCACGGTCACACTTGACGATCAGAACAGCCTCGTCCTCGACACGCTTGGTCGCGCGAACGGCCTCGACACGAACGGCCGCACGCTGCTGCAGACACCCGGCGCAACGCTGACCAAGGTCGACGGCAAGCTCGTCATCACGCTCCCGAACATCCCCGACGGTGAGCTCGAGGCGCTCACACGCCGGTCCGGCGGCGACGTCAACGTCACCTCGACGACCGAGGACCGGGGCAACGGCACCGAGACCGCGACCGCGCGGATCACGGCGAACGAGAACAACGGGTCCGCGCGGGGCCTCGCCGGTCT
>DASQHW010000212.1:0-11088 GCA_035631895.1 Acidimicrobiia bacterium
TCTCTTCAGGACTCGTTGCACGCCGATTTGGGTTCGGCACTCGAGATGCCGAGCATCGACGAAGACGAAATCCAGCTCGGGGGCAAAGGACCTTCGTCGTTTCTCTGAACACCATCGGGTTGCAAGGCGGCCTCGATCGAGGTGGATCCGCCGGAGCATGAGGGCTCGTCCGGACTAACGACTATGGCTGTCGTTGTTCGTCGTGCTCTCGTGTTCTTCCAGCCCGACCGCGGCACGCAACTCGACGAGGTCCTTCTCGAGGTCGCGGCGAGTTCCGTTGTCCTCGACATAGGCCATCAGGTCTGCGAGACCGTCGGCGATGGCGTTGAGCTTGTGCTGGATCGCCTGATCCGACCGTGTCTGGCTGTTCTGCAAGAGCGCAACCATCAAGAAGGTGATGATGGTCGTCACCGTGTTGATGATGAGCTGCCAGGTGTCGACGCTTCGCAGCAGGAAGATCGTCGGGGCCCAGAGCACCACGAGCAGCACGCAGAACGCGAAGAACGCCGCGCGCCCGACGACTTGAGAAGCCCGCCCCGCGAACCTGTCGAAGATCCCGACGCGGGTGGACACGTCGCTCGGCATGAGGACGGGTGCGTTTTCGGCCATCATCGACGGTTGTTCCCAAGAAGTCCCCGGTCAACACCCCGCGCGCGGAGAGCGCCTCTCACTGTCACCGGCGTTCGTGCAACCAACGATCTGCTTGCCGGTGCACGATCTTCACCAGATTGCCGAGCGCGATGTTCGCGTCGACGAGATGCAGCCCCCACGTCGGGTCGGGCACAGGGTGCAGCGTGGGCGAGCTTCCCAACGGCGTCACCTCGAGCACGTTCGCGCCCCCGGCCGACGAGCACTCGGCGCGATAGGCGTCGTGATACTCGACCCAGTCCGTCTTCGCCGTGATCGGCGGCAGACCGACCGCACCGAGGACTGCCCCGATGAGCGAACCGGGCGCGAACGGCTGCGTCGGCTGACTCGTCGTCAGCTTGCCCGAACCGCCGCGCAACGAGGCCGGGTTCGTGCACAAGACCTCCAGCCCGGGATCACTCGTGCGTCCGAAGATGCTGTTCGCGGGCACGGGCTCGCCGAACGTCGAGTACGCGATGACACAGCCGTCTTGGTGACGCGACCGGCAGGCGGGAATGTGCTGGAAGTCTCCACCGACGTCTTCGCCCTTCTTCACCGTGACGTTCCCGCCGAGCAGGATCGCCGATACCAGGAGCTCGCGTACCGCCGGCTTCGTGTCCACCTCCTCGCGGAGCAACCGCCGCAGCACACCGGCACCCTGCGAGTGCCCGATGAACACGACGCCGCGACCGGCGTTGTCGTGTGCGAGGTAGTCGAGCCAGGCCTTGCGGACGTCCTGGTACGCGGTCTCGCGCATCGCGGGCGTGACCTTGCCGCTGAACAGACCGGGAACGGTGATCTGCCGGTAGACGGGCGCGAACACGCGGCACTCGCTCGCGTAGCGTGCGGCTTGATAGAGCGCGATCGATCGCAGCTCCGGATCGATGTGGAAGTTCGCCTGCGGACCGGGTTGATCGCTCGTCGTGGGATACACGTAAAAGCAGTCGATCTCGGTGCGCCTCTCGGGCACATACCGCACGCCCGTCACGCGACCGCGCGCGTTGTAACGCGTGACCGAGAAACCGGGTGCACACGGATTGTCGTGCAAACCCGGCCGGCACAACCACACGGTCGACGGCGCGGGCGTTGCCACAGCGGGTGCGGCAAGTCCGCCTACGAACACGGCGCACAGCAGCGCGACAAGCGTGCGCCGCAGCGTCATTGGGATACCCGCGCGCAACCGACCACAACCTTTGCCGTTTCTCGGGCGCGCACCCTTGGGTACGCCGTTGCCCTGACCCCGAAAGTGAGGAAAACCCATGTACATCAGCATCGGAGTCATCGTCCTCATTCTTGTCATCCTTTTGCTGGTAGGCGTTCTGCGCTGATCAGTCACCTGCGGCCGCCAGTGCCGGCTCTGTGGAGCCGGCACGGCCGCGGAGGGTTGCCGCGGCATCCTCGTCCCGGATCAAGAGACCGGAGAGCGCCGCGCACGCCACGAGGCACGCGGCCGTGAAGAACGCTGCGTGGTACCCGCGAAGGAATTGCAGCGGGCTTCGTGCGCCATTGTTGACGGTCAAGAGAACCGTCGTCAGCACGGCGACGCCGAGCGCCGCGGATACCTGGCGTTGCGTCGAGTAGATCGCCGACGCACGACCGGTGTCGGCCGGTGAGATGTTCGCGTACGTCGCGGCTTGGAGCGGCACGAACGAGAACGCCATGCAAATACCGCGAGCGAACATGATCAGGCGGATCCACCACAGATCTGTCCCGAGACCTACGAACACGAACATGAACGTGACCAGGGACATGCCGACCATCCCGAAGACGATCAGGCGGCGCGGCCCAGCGCGGTGATACAAGCGACCGACGATCTGGCTGGAGACGATCACGCCGATCGCCTGCGGAAACGTCGTAAGACCCGATTCCAACGCGCTCAGTCCCCGCAGCTCCTGCAAGAAGAGCGGCAGGATGAACAAGGTCCCCGCGAAGCTGCTGTATGTGAGCGTGAGCACGACGTTCGCGTTGCGGAACATGCGCTCGCGATACAGGCGCAACGAGAGCATGGGATCGCGGACGTGCGTCTCGACGATCACCAACAAGACGAACAACAGCACACCCACGCTCCCCGTGAGGACTACCGGCGTCGAGCGCCAGCCTTTCTCCGGTCCTTCCGAGAGCGCATAGAGCACCAGCGCCAGGCCCGAGCCCGACAGCAGGAAGCCCGGAAGGTCGAAGCGACCCGCCTTACCTTCCCGGTACTCCCGCAAGACGAGCGCCCCCACGACGAACCCGAAGACGCCCACGGGAAGGTTCACGTAGAAGATCCATCGCCAGGACACATCGGTCACGAGCCAGCCGCCGACGACAGGACCCAGGGCCGGCGCCAGCACAGTCGGGATGATCAGCACCGTCGATGCCTTGGCACGCTCGATCGGCGGAAACGCGCGGAACAGCATTGCGGTACCGACCGGTACCAACATTCCGCCCCCGACCCCTTGCAGCACGCGGAAGCCGACGAGCTCGGCGAGGCTGTGCGCCTGACCGCACAGTGCTGACGCGATGGTGAACGTCGCGAGCGCGAACAGGAACACCTTCTTGGTCCCGATCCGGTCACCGATCCACCCCGATGCGGGGATCCACACGGCGAGCGACAACAAGTAGCCCAGCACGATCCATTCGATCGACGCCGTCGTCGTGTGGAAGTCGCGCTGAAGTGTGGGCAGTGCGACGTTCACGATGGTCGTATCCATGATGTCCAGGAACATTCCGCACACGAACACGACCGCGACGATCCACTTGTATTGCATGCTGAACGGGGTCCGAGGCATACGAACTCGCAGGGTAGGCGGCTACTGCGCCGTGCCGTCCAGTTCCTCGTACCCGCGACGTATCGCGTCGAACAAGAGCTCCGCCGGGAAGGGCCACTCCCCTTGCACGACAGCCGAGCCGTGCGCCGCCGGCTCCGCAGCCGCGTGCAACGCGCGAACGGTGTCGGCGACGACCCTGATCGCGTCCGCCTGGGCACGCACCTGTGCGCTGGTCATGACGTCGCCGTGGCCGGGCACGATGGTGGCGTCGACGCTCGTCGCGTCCAGGATCGCGTCGACCGTGTCAGGCCATGCGATCGGGAAGCAGTCGTCTCCGTAGGAGGGCGGTGCCGACTCCTCGACCAGGTCCCCGGCGAACACGACACCCGCGGCCCGCACGTGGGCGACGATGTCGTGACCGGTGTGACCGCGCCCGTGGTGCACGAGGTCCACGACCCGGTCCCCGAGGTCGATGCTCGTACGACCGGGCACGGCAGAGTCCGGCAACGTGAGCTCGAGACCCGCGAGCTCACGAACCAGCTCGGGGTCGTGCGCGCGGGCCCGGGCGAGCGCATCGTCGCGGTGACGTGCGAACATCTCGTTCAGTCCGGGATGGCCCCAACGCCGGCAGTGCGTGAAGCACTGGTTGCCGAGCACGTGGTCGAAGTGCCAGTGGCTGTTCACGACGTGCCGTACAGGGCGCGGGCCCAGCTCCGTGAGCTCCTCCCGCAGCTCGTCGCCTTGTACGGGAGACCCACGCGTGTCGAACAGCAGTAGCCCTTCGCTCCCGCGCACCACGCAGACGTTCACGTCGTAGCGTGCGTATCGTCGGCGATAGCAACCGTCGCCGACTTCATGCCATACGGTCACAGCTGCAAAGCTACGCAGCTTGCGCAGCGAACCGGTCGTTCTCGTGCACGGGTTGGGCTCCTCGTACGAGCACGGGTGGCGGCCCGCGGGCTGGATCGACCTGCTCGCCGACGCCGGCCGGCGTGTCGTTCCAGTCGACGTGCTCGGTCACGGGACCGCGGCGGCGCCGCACGATCCCGTCGCCTATGCGCATCTCGAGCAGTCGGTCGCGACGCTGCTGCCCGAAGAGCCGTTCGACGCGATCGGCTTCTCTCTCGGGGCCCAGCTGTTGTTGCGCATCGCTGCCCGAGCTCCGGCCCGTTTCGGCCGCCTGGTGGTGATCGGCGTCGGCGCGAACTTGTTCCGTGACGAGGAGTCGGGGGCGCTCGCGGACGCATTCGAACGCGGCGCCGTCCCCGACGATGTCACTGCACGCCTCTTCGTGCAGCTGGCGGCCAGCGCGGGGAACGATCCCCTGGCGATGGCTGCGTGTCTTCGCCGCGCGCGCGAGCCCTTCACCGCCGACGAGCTGGCATGCGTCTCGTGTCCCACACTGGTGATCATCGGGGACCGCGACTTTGCGGGGCCGCCCGACCCACTGATCGAGGCACTGCCGAACGCCGAGCTGCGGGTGCTGCCCGGTATCGACCACTTCCGTGTGACGAGCGAGTTCGCGTGCATCGACGCGGCCCTCGAGTTCATCGGCGCGTCGCCCTGATCCCGGCCGCGGCGGCCCCGGCCGAATGACCAATCAGATTGGACGCCCGGCCCGCCTTCCGACGAGGAAGCCGTTCCGTTAGCCTCCGGAGAATGCGATTCTTCGACGTGAAGCCTTCCCTCTGTCTGTTGGCTGCGGGTGCCCTCGCGATCACCGCGTGCAGCGGAAGCAGCGGCAAGGCATCGAGCGTGGGCGCGGCGAAGGGCGGCGAGCCGACGGTGCCGGTCGCCACCCCGGCGACGCAGGTGATCGCGGACACCGTTCCCGAAGGCGCGCAGCGGCTGCACTTCGAGGTGCCGATCGACATCGTGCCCGGGCAGAACAACATCGGCTACACACGCACCATCCCCCAGCCGAACGTCGACGGCTACATCGTCGGCATGTCGACGAACCTGCGCCTCGCCAACGGCACGGTCCCACCGGTCGACGTGATCCACCTCCACCACGGCGTCTGGGTCAACCTCGCAGCCAGCGATCTGACCGATCCCGGCTTGCCGGAGCGTTTCTTCGCCGCCGGTGAAGAGAAGACGCGCATGCTCGCGAACACCGGTTACGGCTACAAGTTCACCGCGAGCAAGGACAAGTGGTTGCTCAACTACATGTTGCACAACCAGTTGTCGAAGCCCAGCAAGGTCTGGGTCACCTACGACATCGACTTCGTGCCCATGACCTCGCCGCTGGCAAAGACCCTCAAGCCTGCCAGGCCGGTGTGGATGGACGTGCAGAACGGCAGCATCTACCCGGTCTTCGACGTGCTGCAGGGCAGCGGCAAGAACGGCACCTACACCTATCCCGACGACGCCGGCGATCCGTACGCGTGCAAGACCGCGCAACCAGGAGAGAGCCGTCGCCATCGCCGGTGCGGAAAGCCGTTGAACCAGTGGACCGTGTCGGGCGACGGTGTGCTCCTCCTCGCAGGGGGCCACCTGCACCCCGGCGGCCTGCGCGACGACCTCTGGGTGAAGCGCCAAGGTGCGACCGGTCTGCCGGGACACACCAAGCCCGGGATACCCGACACCGCGCACGTCTTCGCGTCCGTCGCGACGTACTGGGAGCCCGCGGGACCGTCGTCGTGGGACGTCGCGATGTCCGTCACACCCGACAACTGGCGTGTCGCGCTGAAGAAGGGCGACACGCTTTCGATGAGCACGACCTACGGGACCAAGACCGGCTCCTGGTACGAGTCGATGGGCATCATGGTGCTCTGGATGGCGTTCGACAGCGACGGCGCGTCGGGTGGCGCGAACCCGTTCACGACACCCGTCGACGTGCAAGGCGTGCTGACACATGGACACCTCGCCGAGAACAACAACCACGGCGGAGCACCGGACCCGACGAACTACCAGGACGTCACCAAGCTGCCGTCGCGGGTGGTGCCTTCGGGAACCGTCCTGCCGATCGCGGACTTCGCGTACCAGGGCGACATGTCCGCCGCGTCGTCGATCCCGACGGTCAAAGCCGGCGGATACCTGACGTTCCGCAACGACGACGCCAAGCAGGGCATCCCGCACACACTCACCGCGTGCAAGGCCCCGTGCGACCTCTCGACCGGTATCGCGTATCCGCTCGCCAACGGCGTGCCGGGGTTCGACTCCGGCGAGCTCGCGGCCATCGGACCGCCCTCCAACGGGCAGCTCACCTGGTCGACGCCGACGAACCTTCCGCCCGGCACGTACACGTACTACTGCCGGATTCACCCGTTCATGCGTGGCGCGTTCCGGGTCGTGGCATAAGAACTCGGAGTCACTGAAGCGTGAGACATCGCATCCGGTGGTTGCTCGGCGGCTTCGCCGTCGTGCTGGTCGCGGCCGTCGCGCTCGGAGCGTGGTACATCTTCGGTGACAGCGCACCACCGAAGCCGAAGCTGAGCGACACGGCACCCATCGACTCGGGTGGGCCCGCAACACCCGACGGCACGTGGAAGATCGCGCGCGGCACCAACGTCTACGTCGGCTACCGGATGACCGAGGTCTTCGCCGGCGACATCGTGCACAAGGAGGCGGTGGGCCGCACGCCGCTCGTCGACGGCTCGACCACCATCAAGGGCAACGAGGTGACCGCCGCGAGCGTCACCGCCGATCTTCGAGCGCTCCAGAGCAATCGTTCACCGCGCGACAACTACATCCATACTCATGCCATCGAGAGCGACACATTCCCAATGGCGAAGTTCCAGCTCACGAAGCCGATCGTGTTGCCCGCGCCGGTGAAGAAGGGCGTGAAGCTGCAGCATCTGGCGGCAACGGGCACGCTGGAACTGCACGGAGTCACGCGCACGATCACCGTGCCGCTCGAAGCCCGTTGGGACGGCTCGAAGATCGAGGTCACCGGGAACGCCCCCGTCGTGCTCGCCGACTACAAGATCGAACCGCCCGACACGGGCGTCGTGAAAGTCGACGACCACGGCTCCCTCGACCTGTCATTGGTGTTCGAGCCGCAGTAGACGGAGCCGCGCCGGCTCGGCGCGGTCACCTCACACGTCGAGCAACTTGCGGCGCACCGGCACGGGGACGAAGAACCAGTCATGGGCATCGACGTCGTAGAGGCGGGTCGCCACCTCGGGGCGCCGGCGCACCAGCCTGGGATCGTGCCGCTTGGACGCGATGCTGAACGTCCAGAACGCGCCCGGATACGTCGCGATCGCCGTCCACAAGAGGTCGGCATACTCGAACCGCCGCGAGAGCGTGGTGAAGCAGTTGCGTACGACTTCGGGATGGAAGTGGATCGACTCCGTCTGCGCAACGAGGAATCCGTCTTCGCGCAGGGACGAATGGCAGATCGCGTAGAACTCGTCCTCGAACAGGCGCGCGGCAGGACCGATCGGGTCAGTCAAGTCGACCATCACCACGTCGAGCTCGCCCTGCAACTCTCGGACGGTATCGAACGCGTCGCTCGGTCTCACCTCGACACGCGGGTCCGCGAGTGCGACACGCGCGACCTCGTAGTGCTTTCGTGCAACGTGCACGACTTCCTCGTCCAGCTCGAGCAGGAACACACGCTCGATCCCGGGGTGCTTCAACACCTCCGCGACGAGGTGCACGTCGCCGCCCCCGACGATCGCCACGTCTCGGGGGTTCGGGTGAGAGAACAGCGCCGGGTGTGCCAGCATCTCGTGGTACACGTACGTGTCGAGGTCGGTCATCTGCACGATGCCGTCGAGCGCGAGGACACGCCCGAGACGCGGCGCCTCGAAGAGCATGATCTCCTGGAACTCGGTGCGGCGTTGCTCGAGCACCTGCAGCACGTCGTACGCCGCGTGCGACGCGCTCCCGGGCTCGTGCTCCTCGAAGCGGCGGGCCACATCCGGCGGCAGGCCGCGCGTGAGGTGCCGGCACTCGACGTGCTCTGCCTCGAATGCCGCCCGCAGCACTTCGATCGCCGCTTCCACGTCGGCGCCCTCGCCGCACGTGAAGAAGTCGGCTGCCATGTAGCCGTACTCGGGCCAGGTGTGAACGGCGAGGTGGCTCTCGGCGATCATCGCAATGCCGGAGACGCCGTGCGGAGCGAACTGGTGCACGAACACGTCGACGAGGGTGACCTTGGCGGCGGCGGCGGCGTCTCGCAGCGCCTGATCGGCCCGTTCGACCGAGTTCAGGTGCCTGGCGCCCCAGAACTCACAGATGGCATGCCGTCCGACTCCCGATGCGTCCACTCACACCTCCTGGCTGAGCACCTGCGGAAGTCGGTCACCGTACTGCCCGTGCGCGACCGAGGTGGCACCAGATCGCCATCATTTCGGAACAGTTCACATCCGCGCCCTCTAGAATGAGCGCCCTGCGTGGCTCGGCCGCGTAGGGCCTGGTGGCTGTAGCTCAGTTGGTTAGAGCGTCGGGTTGTGGTCCCGAAGGCCGGGGGTTCGAATCCCCTCAGTCACCCTTTCGATGCGAGCGCGCGCACGCGCGCTCGTGTCGCGTCGGCGTCGATGTGCGCGACGACGTGCTGGATCGGGCCGTCGATCGACGCACGCATGGTGCCGTCGCGTTCGACACGGAGGCGGCGGCTCTCCATCCGGGAGATCCGCTCACCCAGCGCGATGAGCACGGCCGCCGGATCATGCAGGACGAGCGTCCGGTCGCCGTGCAAGAGGCGCCACGCCTCCAGTTGCCCACCGAGATGTGGGATCGCGTCGACGAGCAGTGCCTCGTCGGCTGGGCTCACTTGTAGCGGCGCTGTCGCGTCCAGCGGTACGACGATGAGATTGCCGACGGTCGCCAGCAGCCGCGCTGCCGACGCCGGGTCGCGCCCGACGTTGTGCTCCACCTCGTGCCACTCGCCGTGGTGCTGCACCGGGCCGAGCGCGCCGCCCATCAGCACAACGCGCCGCGGCAACGCGCCGGCGTCGCCCAGCGCCGCGACGTGCGTCCACGGACCGATACCGACGAGCACATCCACGATGGCGAGCTGCGCGGCGGACGGCGGCCCCGCGTTGACCTCGACGCCCGGGAGCATGCCGGCTGCGAGCGCGGCTCGGGCATCGACGTCGCCGTCGACGGTGCTCACGCCCACCAGCCGGGCATCCGGCGATCGTGCCGCGCACCACAACGCGACGGTGTCGTCGGGATCGTCACCGATGTCAGTGTCGATCCAGAGGCGCATCAGTGCCGCAGGATCGCCTCGAGCGCGGGCTCCAGCACGGGGAAGCGGAACGCGAAGCCGTTTGCCTCCAGCTCGGCAGGGACCACCCGCTGGCTGACGAGGAGCAGCGTCTCGACCAGCTCGGGCCCGAAGCGGAGCTTGAGCGGCAGCATCGGCGTCGGCAACACGGCGGGCCGGTGCAGCACGCGGCCGAGCGTGTGCGCGAACTCCTGGTTCGTCACCGGATTCGGCGCGGTGAGGTTGACCGGGCCGCGAAAGCGCTCGTCGTCGATCGCGGCGCGGATCGCCGCGACCTCGTCATCGAGCGTGATCCAGCTCATCCATTGCTTGCCCGACCCTTGCTTGCCGCCGAGGCCGAGCTTGAACGGCAATAGCAGGCGCGGGAGCACACCCGACTCCGCGGCGAGCACGATGCCGGTGCGGACCTTCACGGTTCGCACTCCGGCATCGACCGCGGGTTGCGTCTCGGCTTCCCATGCCCGGCACACCTCTGCGAGGAAGTCGTCGCCGGAGCTGCTCTTGTCGGTGAGCAGCTCGTCGCCGCGGTTGCCGTAGTAGCCGATTGCCGACGCCGAGACGAACGCGCGCGGCTTGTGCTCGCGACTCGCGACCGCCGCCGCGAGCACCGCCGTGCCGCGCACACGACTGTCGCGTATGCACTGCTTCTGCTCGTCGGTCCACCGCTGTTCGCCGATGCCCTCGCCGGCAAGGTGCACGACGGCGTCGACACCTTCGAGGGCAGGAGCGTCGATGCGCCCGGCAACCGGGTCCCAGCCGATCTCGTCGTCTTCGGTGACGCCGCCACGGCGGAGCCGCAAGACACGATGCCCGTCTGCACGCAGGGAGGTCCACAAGGCCGAACCGATGAGCCCGTGCGCACCGCTGATCACGACGTCCACACCGGAAAGATACGACGTGGTCGGCTTCGGATACGGCCGAGCGCCACGCCTGGTCACCTCCGGCCGAGCACCACCAGGCGAACAGCGCCTCGGATGGTACGATCGGCGACTGGCCACGTAGCGGTGTTGGCACGACAATCTGCGACGACTGGTGCCTTGCCGCACAAACGAACCGTGGCCGCAAGCGCCCCTAGCTCAATTGGTTAGAGCATCAGACTCTTAATCTGCAGGTTCCGGGTTCGAGTCCCGGGGGGCGTACCAATCCACCTGGTCAGACGTGCGGCGTTCACGATCGCAACGGCGCCCGCACGTCCGATTGCAAACCTGGCGCATACCTACAGGGAACTAGCCGCCGACGAACCAGGGACGTTGACGCTCGGCGTGCAGGGCGCTCTCCCTGTCAAGAAAGTCTGGATCTTGCCTGCGTTGCCGCCAGTGAGGATTGGCACCGCGGCCCTGACCGCAAGCGGCCCGAAGTTTGTCTGAAGGGTCGCGAGCACATGACTTGCCGCGGTGAGACCACCGGCTCAGAGGGGCGTCAATGCTTGATTGATGCCCGCGATGTTCAGCACGCCGCTGCGCGTGAATGTCGCCTTATCGTGCACATCAAGTGCAGCGGCATTTCCAGCACCTTTAGATTGTGCCAGCCCCG
>DASQHW010000213.1:0-2377 GCA_035631895.1 Acidimicrobiia bacterium
AGGAGTGCGACGACGGTCGCGACGCGCCGCGACGCACCAAGCCGGCGAGCGATCGCGAATGCGGTGAGCGTCACGACGATCCCCGCGAGCATGGGTGTGACACGTGGACCGTCGATCGTGTGCAGACCCAGCACGTCGCCCGCGTACAGCAACGGGAGATGGAGCGGGCCCTGCGACGCGAACACTCCCCCGTACGGGACGAGTCCACGGCGCATGTCGAGCACGGTCGCTCCGAAGACGGCGTCGTCGAACGACAACGTGCGCATCGACAGGAACGTCGGGAGTCGGACGACGACCGCCGTCACGACCAGGAGCGCGGGAACCCACCGTCGTGCGGGGGCCAATGGCACCTGTGCTTCGTGCGCCGTCGCCGTCACGGGACGCCACGCTAGGGCTTCGACCGGAGCCAGGAGTGATCGGCGAACCTGCTACCGAACAGGGCCGTCGACTTCGAGGGCGCCCGGGATGGTGCCGCCGAGCTGCACGTTGAGCACGGCGCCGAGGAGCACGACGTACACGGCGAGATAGGTGCCGATCATGACGATCACCGCGCCGGCCAGTGCGCCGTACACCGCAGCGAATCGGCTCGACAACCTCAGATAGGAGCCGAACCCGACCACGACGAGCGCGAGGCCGCACGCACCGGCAAGCGAACCCGGAAGGAGAGCTCGGATGCCCATACGGCGCCCGATCGAGACGCGGTACAGCAGTGCGATTGCGCTCGTGACGAGGACCGTCAACGCGGGTATCCCGACGATCGCCACCAGCACTGCGGGAACGCGCGCGAGGACACCTGATATCCCGGCGGAGACCAACGCAAACACGCCGAGGGCGAGCACCGTGGCGAACGCTCCCACGAACGCACGCACACGCGCGTCTACGTAGCGTTCCGGACGAAGGCCGTACGCCGTACGAATCGCGCGTTCGAGGTTGTAGATGCCGCCCGACGCGCTCCAGATCGCGAGCACGAGCGAGACTGCCAAGCCCGTCGACAGGCCCGCATGGTCTGCAGTGGCGACCCGTTGCAGCTGGTCGGTCACTGCTGCACCGAACGTCGACGGCCCGGCGCGCGCGAGAACACCCAGGTCCGAGGCCACGTCGCCCGGGCGCACCACGAGACCGAAGATGTTGACGGCTGCGATCAAGGTGGGAAATGCCGAGATGATCAGCCAGAACGCGGCTCCGGACGCGGCAAGGCCGACCTCCTCGCGGGCTTGTTCCCGGATCACCGCACGTGCGACGCGGACCATCTCGCCGCCCCGGCGATGCCGGGCGAGCAGCGCCGATGCAGATCGCTCGACGGACTGTTTCGTCTCGGCCATCTCGCTTCGCAGCGCTGCGAGCTCTTCCTCGGTCCGGCGTGGCCGCATACCTAACTCGACATCAGCAGCAAGGTGAACCCCCGACGGCCGATCTCCGACACGACGTCGAACATACCGGAGGTGGCACTCGGGGCCTCGGTAGGCTCCGCGGATGGCTCGGGACCGCGCGTTCCTTCAGATGTACAGGGAGCGGATCTCCGACGTCCCCCTGTTCTCCGGACTGTCGGACCGAGAGCTGCGGAGCCTGGCGCAACGCGCCGAACAGGTGTCAGTGCCGAAAGGGACGGCGCTGGTGACCGAGGGCGCGGCAGGAGTCGAGTTCTTCGTGCTGCTCTCCGGCGCGGCGAAGGTCACGCGGCACGGCCGCACCTTGCGCAAGCTTGGTCCCGGCGATTCCTTCGGGGAGCTCGCGTTGATCGCGGGCACGCCCCGGCGGGCCACGGTGACAACTACCGAACCGAGCGAGCTGATGGTGCTCGTACGACGAGACTTCATCGCGCTGCTCGACGACTTCCCGCGCATGACGCGGAAGATGCTGACCTCGCTCGCCGAGTGGGTCGCCGAACGCGAAGACTGATCGGCAGCCCGGCTCTGCTCCGGGCTGCATGTCGAGGCGGTCCTCAGACCGTGCGTCCCCGCAAGAACATGATGAGCAAGACGATGAGCAGAATGAGAACCACTGTGCCGATGCCGATGTACATGCGGGTTCGTCTACCCCTCGCGCACAGATATCACTCCGTGAAACGCGGTTTAGGTGGGATCCCGATAGGGGCTCATGAACGCGCAGGCGACGGCGACGCCGGTCAACACGCCTGCCGAGATCACGATCGCGGGCGCCACATTCCCGCGGAGGCCGGCGACGCGCGACGTGACGACGATGATGCAGAGCTGCACGACGCCGATCAAGAGAGCCCCAAACCAGGCGTTCGGCAAACGGTCGATCGGGCTCGGACGTACGCCTGAAAGTGGCCCCCGTGGACCGATGGCACGTCCGACGGGCTCGGCCAGCAACAGCCCCAGCGATGCCATACCGCCGATGATCGACGCAGGACGCG
>DASQHW010000214.1:0-8403 GCA_035631895.1 Acidimicrobiia bacterium
CCGGCCGATCGCTTCGAGTACTTCAAGGCGCCCGAGAAGACCGCGGGCGTGTATCGCGGCACGCATTTCACGCTCGGCGATGTGGGTTACGTCGACGATGACGGCTACCTCTTCCTCACCGACCGCAGCGCGCACCTCATCATCAGCGGCGGTGTGAACGTGTATCCGGCGGAGGTCGAGGCCGCGCTGCTGGGGCATCCCGCGGTCGGCGACGTGGGCGTCGTCGGCCAGCCCGACGACGATTGGGGTGAGATAGTCGTCGCCGCGATCGAGCCGCAACCGGGCATCGAGCCGACACCGCACCTGGGGGAAGAGCTCATCGAGTGGTGCCGGGACCGGATCGCGCACTACAAGTGTCCCCGGCGCGTGGTGTTCCTCGGGGCGCTCCCGAGGCACGACAACGGCAAGCTGTACAAGCACCAGCTGCGCGAGCAGCTCCGATCTGAGGGAATCTGAGGCGACCAATGGGGATATGCGACGGCCGGGTGGTCATCGTGACCGGATCGGGACGCGGGATCGGGCGTGAGCACGCGCTCGCGTTCGCGGCCGAGGGCGCGAAGGTCGTGGTCAACGACATCGGCGGCGACATGCACGGCGACGGCGGTTCGCTCAGCCCTGCGATGGAAGTCGTCGAGGAGATCAAGGGGATGGGCGGGGAGGCGGTCGCCGACGGCGAGAACGTCGCCGACTTTGCCGGCGCGGGCCGCATGGTGCAGCGCGCGATCGACACCTTCGGGCACCTCGACACGCTCGTCAACAACGCCGGCATCCTGCGCGACCGCATGCTCGTGAACATGGAAGAGAGCGAGTGGGACGCCGTGATCGGCGTCCACCTGAAGGGCACGTTCGCACCGACGCGGCACGCGGCCGCGTACTGGCGCGATCAGGCCAAGGCGGGTACGCCGATCCAGGCGCGCGTGGTGAACACCTCGTCGCCGTCGGGCGTGTTCGGCAACGCCGGCCAGACCAACTACGGCGCGGCCAAGGCGGGGATCGCCGCGTTCACGATCATCTGCGGGCTCGAGCTGAACCGCTACGGCGTCGCGGCGAATGCGATCGCACCGGTGGCGCGCACGCGCATGACCGAGAACCTCGGCATGGGTCCGGCAAAAGAAGGCGCATTCGACGCGCTCGATCCTGCGAACATCTCGCCACTGGTCGTGTGGCTGGGGTCGAACGACAACGAAAACGTCAACGGCCGCGTGTTCCTCGTCGACGGCGACCGCGTGTCGGTCGCGGAAGGCTGGCGGCGGGGACCGACCGCGCGCAACAACGGCATGCGTTGGGAGCCGGCGCAGCTGACGAAGGTGATCCCCGACCTCGTCGCCAAGTCCACCGAGCCGTCCAACATGCTTTCCTAGGACCACTCAACCGCGAAGCACACCGTTCCGGACGCGTAGACAACAGGAGGATCGCAACATGCCGATGAATCTGGACGCAGTGGGCGCGGTGTCCCAGCCCGGGAAGAACTCGTGGACTTCAAAGGACGCGTTGCTCTACGCCCTCGGCGTCGGGGCCGGCCAGGTGGACCCGACCGGCTTCGAGCTCGAGTTCACGACCGAGAACTCGCAGAACATCACCCAGCGGGTCCTTCCGACCATGCCGGTCGTCCTCGCGATGGGCGGTGGTCCGGGCCTGCCGAGCTGGGGTGACTTCGACTTCCGCATGTTGCTGCACGGCGAGCAGGGCGTGACGCTGCACGGCCCGATCCCGCCCGAAGGCGAGGTGGAGACGGTCAGCAAGATCGTCGGCATCTACGACAAGGGCAAGGCTGCAGTGGTCCGTCTCGAGAACGAGGCGAAGTACACGGACAGCGGGAAGCCCGCGTTCACCACTCGCTTCGCCGCGTTCATCCGCGGCGAGGGCGGCTTCGGCGAGAACCGCGGGCCGGAGATCCCCGACCCGCCGAAGATGCCGGACCGGAGCCCCGACCACGAGGTCACGTATGCCACGCGGTCCGACCAGGCATTGCTGTACCGGCTGAGTGGCGACCGCAACCCGCTGCACTCCGACCCCGAGATCGCGAAGTTTGCGGGCTTCGAGAAGCCGATCCTGCACGGTCTCTGCACGTACGGGTTCACCGGCCGCGCCTTGCTGCACGAGCTCTGTGGTTCCGATGTCGCGAAGTTCGGCTCGATGGACGCTCGGTTCTCCAAGCCCGTGATGCCCGGTGACACGCTGACCGTGCGCATGTGGGACGACGGCAACGGCCGTGCGATCTTCCAAACGGTCAATCAGAACGGCGTCGTCGTCATCGACGGCGGCAGGTTCGAGCTTGCGTGAGTGACGGTCCCGAAAGGGCGGTCACTCACGCAAGTTGCCGGTACGCGACCCGGGCGGCGCCGATCAACGGGCCGTCCGCGCCCAGTGCGCCGGGGACGACGCGCGTACCCCGCGAGAAATCCAGGCGGGCACGTGCGTCGATCTCGGCCTGCGCCGAGGCGAAGAACGGCGCGCCGAAACCGAGGGCCACCGAACCGCTCACGACCGCGAGGCGCAGGTCGAGAAGGTTTGCGGTCGACGCGATGGCGCGCCCGACGAGGGTGCCCGTGCGCGCGATCACCGCGGGGGGAGCATCGCGAGGATGCCTTCCGGTGATCCTCGCGATCGCCGACCCCGACGCCTCTGCCTCGAGACAGCCGCGCGCGCCGCACACGCACGTGCGACCTTCGGGTTCGACGATCACGTGCCCGATGTGGCCGGCGTTGCCGAACGCGCCGTCGAGCAGCCGGCCGCCGGACACAATGCCGCCGCCCACTCCGGTCGACACGACCATGGCGAGGAAGTCGTCGGAATCTCGGGCCGCTCCCGTCCACCCTTCCCCGAGCGCGAGTGCCTTGGCGTCGTTGTCGACGAACACCGGCAGCCCGTACCGCTGCATCAACCGTGCCCGTAAGGGGAAACCGCGCCACGCAGGGATGTTCAGTGGCGACACCTCCTCGCCGTCGCGCGTCATCGGGCCGCCGCAACCGACGCCGACGGCACCGACGTGCCGCCCGGCCTCGCCGAGCCCGTCGACGACACTCACCAGAGTGCCGAAGAGCGCCTCGGCGTCCGTGATCGCCGGCGTCGGGGTCTCGCAGCGCCCGACGAGCACACCGTCGTCTCGCACCACGCCCGCCGCGAGCTTCGTGCCCCCGATGTCGATCGCGACGACGTCGCTCACGTCACACGGTGTCCGTCCGCATCGCAAGGACGCAGATGTCGTCGGGCGACGGGTGCGGAACGAACGGGTCGTCGACGAGCTTGTTGCAGAGGGAGTCGATGTCGTCTTCGGCGTACTCACGTACACGCTGACCCAGCCAGGCCACCCCTTCGTCGAGGATCTTGTCGCGCCGTTCGATCAATCCGTCGGTGTAGCAGACGAGCAAGGAACCCGGCGGCATGGGCGTGACCACCGACCTGTACTCGGTCACCATCGTGCCGAGTGGCGCGCCGTTGACGCTGTCGAGGAACAACGCGGCTCCGCCCGGGCCGACGAGGAGGGGCGGGGGGTGGCCCGCACGGGACCAGGACATCGTGCTCCGGGCGGGGTCGTAGCGAGCGACGAACGCAGTGACCATCTCGAGGGAATCGTGGGCGCGCAGCAGCCTGTGCAGCCGAATCAGGATGGAGGCGGGTTCGGTGTCCTCGATTGCATAGGCCCGCAGTGCGTTGCGCACCCGGCCCATGAGGCTCGCGGCCTGGACGCCGTGACCCGCCACGTCGCCGACGACCACGACGATCGAGTCGTCCGGGGCGACGAACGCGTCGTACCAGTCGCCGCCGACATCGACTTCCACCTCGGCGGGCCGGTACGCGGCGGCGACCTGCACGCCGGGAAGCTCCGGCAGCCGGTCGGGGATGACCGTTCGCTGCAGCAGCTCGACGATGCGTTGCTCGGCCTCCAACTGCTTCTGGCTCGCCTGCCACAGCGATGCGCGTTCGAGGGCAGACGCGCCGCGGCGCCCGAGGTCGACTGCGAGCTCGACGTCATTCGAACCGAGATGCACCGGTGCCGACGCACCGATCGTCAGCACTGCGAGCCTGCGTCCGGCGATCGTGATCGGCACGAGCAGATACGACTCGAAGCCGATGGCGTCGAGCTTCTCGCGCAGCTCGTCGGTCACGGCCGCGTCCGGGAAGTCCGCGATCCCGTTGAACAGCATCGGCTCGCCGGTGTCGATCACGCGTTGGAGTGATGCACGATCATCCGGCAGCTGTGTCATGACCTGTCGGGTGAGGGGGGTCAACGCCGGATCGCGATGCTCGACGACGACCCGCTCGAGACTGTTGTCGGGCAGGATCCTGACGACGGTTGCCCACACACCGATGCGTGTCGCGGCGAGCGAAGCGATGGTCTCCACCACGCGGTCCGGGTCGTCGAGCGCGCCGAGCTGTTCGGAGCTGACCAGCAGCGTCCGCAACCGGCTCAGCGTCGCGAGCTGCGCCTCGTGGGCCGTCGCCCGTTGGAGTGCCTGCGCGCATGCCTCGACGACAGCCGCGATGAAGCTGCGGTCGTCCTCGTCGAACCGCTTCGGCTCGGCGTACCCGAATGCGAGCACGGCACGAGCACCGGCGAGCGGCGCGAGCGGCAGCACGACGAACGCGTCGTGCGCGGGGTCATCGGGGTACTGCGGATAGCGCTTCCGCCGGTGTTCCGGGGACTCGATGAAGATCGGTTCACCGGTGCGGATTGCCTCCACACCCGGTACCGGCGCGTCGAGGCTGACGCGGTCGTACTCCTGGACGATCCAGTCCGGATAGCCGGACTGTGCGCGCATGACGAGCTCGTTGGTCTGGAGGTCCACAGTGGCGAAGTAGCCCGAGCGGGCGTTCAGCGTGCTCACCGCGCGATCGACGATGACCCTCCCGACCTCGTCGACCGTCGTTGCGTCGGCGAGTGCCGTGGAGGTTTCCGCCAAGCGTTGGACGGCTTCCGAGGACTGCTCGGCAGCTTCTCGAGCGCGGGTCTCGGCGTCGAGCAACGCGTGGCGAGCATCGATGTTGATCGTCACGCCGGACGCGCCGATGATCGCCCCGGTTCGGTCGTGGACCGGTTCCCCGCGCCCTTCGAGCCAATGGACGGAACCGTCCGGCCACACCACCCGATGGTCGAACCGCCAGGGCGTGTTGCGTTGCATCCCGCTGCGCACCGCGGCCCGCACCAGGTCTCGATCTTCGGGGTGCAGCAGCGACTCGTACATCCGGAACGAATTGTCGAAGCTCCCGGGAGCGAGGCCGTACAACGCCTCGAGCCGTTCGTCCCAGAGGATGCGCCCGGTGCGAAGGTCCCAGCGCCACGTTCCCATCTGCCCGGCGTCGAGCGCGAGGCGCAACCGTTGCGCGTCGGCCGCCTGCGGACGGGTGATCTCGAGCTCGTCGTCGCGTCGCTGGCGAAGGCTGGCCGATGCGACGGCCGCGGCACCGCCGGCGGCAACCACCACGAGACGCACGATGTGATCACCGTCGAGGAAGATGTCGTGCGTGGCGCCCAGCACGAGCGCGAGCCCGAAGGCGTACACGGCGACGATCGCGACGCCGATCGCAGAGGCGCCGATCGCCGCGAGGAGCGGCCCGATGACGACTGCCGTCAGCATGATCTCGCGCGACCGCGCCACGTCGACGAGTGCGACCACTGTGCACGCGATGACGCCCGCGAGGAGCCACGCTCGCGGTCGAGGTAGGGCACCTCGTCCCGGCGAGAGCATGCGAGCATCGTACTGCCGTCCCTGCGTCTCGCTCGGGGCCCAGGGTTGCGCCTGTCGGCACCTCGCCCCGCTCTGTAGCATCCCTGTCGTGGCCTCGTTGCAGCTCGCGCCCGACCACACCGCGGCGGCGCGCGCTCGGCAGTTCGTCGCCGGGACGATGCGCGCATGGGGTTGCACGGAGATGATCGAAGATGCAGAGCTGCTGGTGTCCGAGCTCGTCACGAACGCCGTCCTGCACGCCCGGTCGCCGGCGACGGTGACGATCGATCGCGACGGATCTCTCCTTCGGGTCGGCGTATACGACTCGAGCCCGTCGCCGCCACGGCTTCGTGACTACGGACCCGATTCGGTGACGGGGCGGGGCCTCTTGCTGGTCGACCGGATCGCGCGGCGCTGGGGCGTGGAGATGAACGGCAACGGCAAGTGCGTGTGGTTCGAGGTGGACCCGGCCGATCAGGATCGCGTCGGGGCGGGGGGCTGAGCACGATGACCGCAGACGACAATGCGGACCTCGGAACGGTGACGATGCAGGGGTGCCCGCTCGAGCTGCTCCAGCGTGCCCGGCGGCACGGTGAGGCGTTGGTGCGTGAGTTCGCGTTCATCGTCGACGGTGGCGGCGACAACGCCGAGCTGCCGAAGCGGCTGCTCGCCGTGGTCCAACACGTCCGGGACAGCGCCGGTGGACTCAACACCGGTGCCGAGCGCGCCATCGATGAGGCGCTCGCCCGGGGTGACGTGGCGATCGACTTCGAGGTGGTGATGCCGAGGGCGATCGGGCGCGGCGCGCCTGCGTTCGCGGCACTCCTGGACGAGATCGACGCCTACTGCCGAGCGGGGGATCTGCTCACCCTCGAGACGCCGAGCGACGTGCGGGCCTTCCAGCACTGGTATCTCGAAGAGATGGCGCGTCAGATCGACGGCGCCCCTCCAACGCCTTGGGATGCGTGGCGACGCGCCGAGGCGGTCCGGGGCCCTACTCGATCGTGAACAGCTCCACGAGGCCCGAGATCTCGAGCACCCGTCGCACGCGCTCCGTCGGGCTGCGCAGCACGAAACGGTGACCTTGTGACTCGATCCTCTGCTTGGCCTGCACGAGCAAGCTGAGGCCCGTCGAGTCGATGAAATCCAGCGCGGCCACGTCGACGATCAGAGGGTCGCATCCCTGATGCGCCAGGTCGATGAGCGCGCTGCGCAACGATGCTGCCGTTCCGAACTCGAGGTCGCCGCCAACGGTCACGACGGCCCCCGACTCGTCGTGGTCGATGGAGAGTGCGATGGTGGGCTCCACCGTCGGATCCTCCGCGCTCACAAGACGTGAGCGTACCGAATCTCGCTCGTCACGGCACGGTTCGACGGCAAGGGTAGGTTGCCGGGGTGACGACAGACAGCTTCGGCGCCCGAGCGCGGCTCTCCGTCGGGGACCGCGATTACGACGTATTCCGGCTCGATGCGGTGGTCGACGACCCTCGGCGGCTTCCGTATTCGCTCCGCATCCTTCTCGAGAACCTCCTGCGGCACGAGGACGGGACCAACGTGACCGCCGACGACATCCGTGCGCTCGCCGACCGCTCGCGAGCGGCCGAGGAGGCGGGACATCGGGAGCTGCAGTTCATGCCGGCGCGTGTCCTGATGCAGGACTTCACGGGAGTCCCGGCGATCGTCGACCTTGCCGCGATGCGGGATGCGATGATCGCGTTGGGTGGAGACCCGCTCGCCGTCGCGCCCGGGATCCCCGTCGATCTGGTCATCGATCATTCGATCATCGCCGACGTCGCCGGCGTGCCGGATGCCTTCGTCCGCAACGCGGAGCTGGAGTTCTCACGCAATCGGGAGCGCTACACGTTCCTCCGCTGGGCCCAGTCGGCGTTCCGCACGTTACGTGTGTTCCCTCCCAACCGCGGGATCTGTCACCAGGTCAATCTCGAGTACCTCGCCCAGGTCGTCTTTCGGGACGGCGATGGCGTCGCCTACCCCGCCACGCTGGTCGGCACCGACTCCCACACGCCCATGGTCAACGGTCTCGGCGTGCTCGGATGGGGTGTCGGCGGGATCGAGGCCGAGGCGGCGATGTTGGGACAGCCACTGTCCATGCTGCTGCCGCGCGTCGTCGGGATCGAGCTCGTCGGCGCGCTGCCGGCCGGCTCGACGGCTACCGACCTCGTGCTCACCGTCGCCGAGCTTCTGCGTCAACACGGCGTCGTCGGCAAATTCGTCGAGTTCTATGGTGAGGGTGTCGCACGTGTTCCGCTCGAGAACCGCGCCACGATCGGCAACATGTCGCCCGAGTACGGATCGACGTGCACCATCTTCCCCGTCGACGGCGAGACGCTCCGGTATCTGCGCGCGACGGGACGGCCCGACGATCTCGTGGCCCTCGTCGAGAGCTACGCGAAGGAGCAGGGTCTGTGGCACGACGCCGGTGCCGTGCCGGTGTACGACGAGACGCTCGTCCTGGACCTCTCCACAGTCGAACCGTCAATTGCGGGGCCGGCGCGGCCACAGGACCGCGTGTCGTTGTCGCGGGCGAAGATCGAGTTCGAGAAATCGCTGCTCGCGTTCCGTCGCGAGAACGAGGAGCAGCCGGTCGGTGTCGCGCCGGCAAGCACCGACGAGGCATCGCTCGAGTCGTTCCCCGCGAGCGATCCGCCCGCCCTCGACCCGAACGGGGATCCGCTCGAAGCGCCACGCGTGGGCGCGGGCGAGCGGCCCGTCC
>DASQHW010000215.1:0-1648 GCA_035631895.1 Acidimicrobiia bacterium
GCGCCGCTCTGGCGGCGCGTCGGGACCGAACATCATCGTCACCTCGAAGTCCGTCGTACCGTCGCGGTAGACCCCGCCGTACGCGACGAGACCACGCGGCAGTTTGCACAGACCGGAGAGCGCCACACCGTCGAACGTTGACGGCCGAGGAGCGGGCTGGTAGATCCCGCCGCGCCATTCACCGATCCAGAGGTACGCCCCGTCAGAAGCGATTCCGTCGACGGCAGCTCGGGGGATCTCGCTGGGACATGCTGCCTGATTTCCCGGGAGTGACCACGGTTCCAGCGTCGTCGTGGCGATCGAGAAGACCTCGAACGGCGAGTACAGCCACGGCGCGAGCGGCTTCGTCGTCGCGTACCAGCCTTCCGGCACCTCGATGGATGCGCCGTGCGACGTCACCGTCGTGACGGGCGCGGGCGGCTGCACCTGTACGCGCGAGATCCGGTGGTGCGGCTGCAGCGCGGTTGCGAACACCACGATTCCTACAACGACCGCGGAGCCCACTGAGATCGCGGTTGCGATGCGTCTTCGCCGTTGCCGCCGTAGCGGTCGCTCGACGTCGGGGCCTCGCGTCGGCGTGGCGGCCGCGCGCTCGAGCACAGAGACGATGTCAGGCATCGATGACCTCCTCGTCGACGAAGCCCGCGTCGCGCAGTCGCGCGATGGCACGGTGAGTCAAGGTCTTGACGGTGCCCTCCGGGCACTCGAGCGCGGCTGCGGTCTCCCGTACAGACATTCCGAGGTAGAAGCGAGCCACGATCGCGTCACGCTCGCGCTGTGGCAGCGATGCGACGACGACGCGGAGTGTGACGGCATCGGCGGGTGCCGCGCGGTCGCGATCCATTCGTGCGCGGTCGTGCGCACGCGCCGCTGCCCGTGCGCGTCGGAAATGTGAATGTGCGAGATTGCGCGCGACCCGATGCAGCCAGGCGGCCGGGGTGTCCATCGTGCGGACTCGTCGCCAGTGCCGGCACGCGCGCGCGACGGCTTCCTGCGCGAGCTCCTCGGCGAGATCTGCGTCACCCGTATAGAGGCTGAGGGCGCCGACGAGACGCGGCCATTCCGCTTCGCAGAACGCGGTGAGATCAGCGGGCGTCACAGGAAGAAGACGCTCGAGCGACCGATTCGGTTCTCGACTGTGCCGAAGATCAGGAGGAGGAACGCTCCCTCAGGCTACGGTCCGGTCTGGGCGAGCTGGTGTCGCGCTTCGGCCTCGCGCAGCACGTCGACGATCTCGTCGCCGACGAGCTCTTCCTTCGCGAGCAGCTCGTCGCGCAACGCCACGACGAGGTGCCGATTGTCGTCGAGTAGCCGGTGCACATCAGCTTTCGCCTGGCCGAGCAGCTTTTCCACCGCCGTGCGGGCGTCTTCGTTGCCGAGCACCTTGCTCACGATCCCCTGCGTCAGCGGGCCGGCCTCGACGGCTTCGTACGACACCAACGTGCCCGCCATACCGAACGACCCGACCATCTGCGCCGCGATCTTCGTCGCGTGCACGAGGTCGCCGGACGGTCCCGTACCGGACTCTCCGAAGAACAGCTCTTCTGCGCTCATTCCACCGAAGGCAATCTTCATCATCCCCACGAGCTCCGAGCGAGTACGCGTGAACCGCTCCTCGGTCTCGGTGTGCGCGAGCAAACCCAACGCG
>DASQHW010000216.1:0-4471 GCA_035631895.1 Acidimicrobiia bacterium
CATTGGCGATCGTCGAAGTGCGAACGCCGTAGAGGTCTTGCAGATCGGCGCCCACGTAGGCGAAGCGGTGCTGGATCGGTTCGACAGCCTTGACGCCGGGGACCGACGCGAGCGCACGTGCGGCGCCGGGCCCGACGCCGGCGCCCGGCGCTTCGGTCACGGTGACGTCCGCACCGTTGGTGAGCCGCGCGTCGACCAACGCCTGTGCCTGATAGGTGGCGTTGAAGACCGCGGTCGACGCGGCGAATGCCGTCGTGAGCGCGACCAGCGCGAGCGCGCTTGCGAGCAGGCGCCGCTGTCTCCGCATCGTCGCGGCGACCGTTGCCGCGAGGCGTCCCGAGAACGGGCTCGCGAGCCGTCGAGGGATGTTCCGGGCCGTCCCGAGCAGCATGTACGCAACGCGCCAGGCGAAGAGGCCCGCACCGAGCCACAGGAGGGCCGGTCCCGCGAGGGCCCAGTAGTTCACCGAGATGGACGGTGTGCCCTCGGGTGCGAGGACGAGCTTGTAGCCGTTTCGGCTCGTGAGCCAGAACACGAGCCCCGACAGCGCGAGCAGCATGAGGTCGGCACCGAAGCGCATCCAGCGTGGTGCGCCCGCACGTCCCACGGTGCGGCGTGCCCCGACGACGGTGATCGACCGCGCGTCGCGCCATGCCGGACCCGCGCTCGCGACGCACGCGATCGCCAGACCGACGAGGGCGGCCCCGAGACCGAACACGAGTGCGGTCGCATGCGTCGCGCCGAACGACGCGCTCCCGAACGAGCGGGCACCGATGATCGACGCGACCGCGAGCCCGCCGAGCGCGCCGAGCGCGCCGACAATCACCGCCTCGATGAGTGCGATCCGAACGAGCGTGCGGGTCGTCGCGCCGCGCGTCCGCAGCAAGGCTTGTTCTCGTCGGCGGCGGGTCGCGCCGGATGCCGCGACCGCGCCGGTCAGGAGGCCGGCGAGGACCGCGCCGGGAAGACCGAGAAAGAGGACCAGGAGCTGCGCGTACAGCGCGTCGGCGCGTGCCGCGCCGAGCGTTGCCCCGAGATTGTCACCGACGAGGCCGCCGCCCGAGAGGCTCACCTCGAGGTTCCGCGCCGCGCCCGTGACCTGCGTGTAGGCGGCCGATGGGTCGTGGGCGAGCGCGAGCGCGAGGTGCGCGTGGATCTGCGTGCGGAGGAGGTCCGGGCGCTGCGCGCCGAGAGCGTCGAACACCGTGTGCCACACGCGCGCAGGCAGGAGGAGCACGTTGTCGGGGGGTGCCTGTGGCTGTCCGCCCGCCGGAACCCCGACCTTCTGGAACAGCGAGTCTGCTTGCGGAAGATCGACGACACCGTCGACGCGGACGCGCGCCGCCGCAAGCCCAGCTCGTCCGATGACGATGGTGTCGCCGGGTGCGACGCGCAGGTTCGCGGCCGTTTGTTGAGCAACGAGCACGCCGGTTCCGTTGCCCGCGAGATCACGGATCGTCCCGGGAAACGCCCGGCGGTAGCCGTCGGGGAGGCCGAGCACCACGCCCGGCCCCGTGCTCTGGGTCGATCCGCCGGTCGTCGCACGCAACCCCGTCGTCTGCGCGAATCCGACGACGAGTGCGTCGCGGGCGCGAGTCCGGACGGCGCCGAGCACGGCGTTCGGATCAGCGCCCGGTTGCACCTCGACCTGCCAGTCGATCGCAACCGTCTGCGCCGCACGTTTCGTCATCGTCGCCTTCGAACCGGCGAGGAAGGTACCGATCGAGGCGAGCAACGCGACCGCGAGTGCAACACCGACCGCGGTCGCTCCGAGACGGCCGCCTCGGCGGAACGTCCCCCGAAGCCATGTCAGGCCGAGCACGTTGCGCCCCTCGCGCCGCCACGTGTCACGGTCAGTGCTCCGTCGGCGACCGGCCAGCGCGTATCGAGACGATCCGCAACTGCGGGGTCATGCGTGCTGACCACGAGCGCGGCTCCCGTTTCCGCGGCGACTTCCACGAGCACTTCGACGACGTGACCGGCAGTGTGCTGGTCGAGCTGGCCGGTCGGCTCATCGGCGAGGAGCAGGCGCGGACGTTGTACCAGGGCTCGTGCGATCGCGACGCGCTGCATCTGACCACCCGAGAGCTCTTCGGGCAGCTTTGCGTCGAGATCACCGAGGTCGAGGCGCGCAAGCGCCGCGGATGCCCGTTTGCGCGCTTCACCCTCTTCGACGCCCGCGAGCACGAGCGGGAGCGCCACGTTCTCGAGAACATCGAGCGGCGGAAGCAGGCTCGGGCCCTGGAAGACCACGGCCACGAGGCCGGGACGCAGGGACGAGCGGTCGCCGAGCGCGGGCCACGTGATCGTCCCCGAGGTCGGCGTGTCGAGGCCGGCCATCACGTGCAACAGCGTTGATTTTCCCGATCCGGACGGACCCATGATTGCAATGCGGTCGCGGGGCCAGATCTCGCAGGTCACGTCGTGCAGCGCGACGACGGCGTTCGTCCCGGACCCGTACGTGCGAGCGAGCCGATCACAGTGGACCAGCACAGAGGCGACGAAGTCCGTCATCCGCTGATCCGTCCGTCGCGCAACGCGATCACGCGGTCGGCCGCGGCGGCGACGTCGCTGCTGTGCGTCACGACGAGTACGGCCGCCCCCTGCACGGCTCGACTGCGGAGGAACATGAGGATTCTCGATGCCGTCGCGTTGTCGAGCTCGCCGGTCGGTTCATCGGCCAGCACGACGGTCGGATCGTTCGCGATCGCGACCGCGAGACCGGCCCGGGCAAGTTCGCCACCGGAAAGCTGCGGTGGCCGAGCGGTCGCCCGATGACCGATGCCGAGATCTGCGAGGAGCTCCGGCACCGGTTGGGGGGTCCGAATCCCGCGCGCGAGCCGGCGCGCGACGCGGACGTTCTCGGCGACGGTGAGATGGTCGAGCAGGTTCGTGCTCTGGAAGAGAACGCCGATGCGACGTGCCCGAATCGCGGCTCGCGTCTCCTCACTCCGGCGAGACAGCGGTTCGCCGTCGATGCGCACCATGCCGCCGTCCGGTTCGTCGAGGCCGGCGAGGCAGGCGAGCAGCGTCGACTTGCCCGATCCCGAAGGGCCGGTCACCGCGATGAGCTCACCGCTCTCGACCCCGAGCGACACGCCCCGCAGGGCGAGCGTTTCGTCGTCACCGGCGTGGTAGAAGCGGTACAGATCACTTGCCTCGAGTCTCGTCATGCCGACCAGAAGAACGAGTTGGTGACCTTCTTCCACGGGTCGACGTTGTCGGAGCCTTGTGGCGCCGAGAGCGTGAGTGCGACCTCGGTGCCGTTGCGCCAGAACTCGTAGCGCTCGACGTCCAACACGACGCTCTTGCCGGTCACCGCGTCGGCGACGGAAGCAGCCCGATAGGTGAGCAGCACGGCTTGTCCGGCGGTCCTGGTCACCGAGCTCACGTTCCCGAGACCGAAGCCGTTCACCGCCCTCTCCAGCGCAGGAACATCAGTTGATCGCGCCGTCGCCGCGGTCGGCGCGGCGGGCATCTTCGTCGCTTCGATCCGAATCGAGTTGTAGTGGGCGGTGAACGTCGTGGCGGAGCCGATGTCCGTGCGCGCCCAGCCCTCGGGAACCTGGAGCGAGTAGGTGCCGTCGGCAGACGTGTACTTCACGAAGGCTTGGTTATCGGGAATGTCCCCCGACGGGCTCACCTCGGGAGCATTGGGCCTCGTGCCGCTCGTCGGGGCAGCCGACCGCGCGCCGGATCTGCTCGTCGGCGTATGCGCGGCGCTCCCGCCCGACGAGCCACAGGCGGAAAGGACAGTTGCACACGCAGTGAACGCAAGGCCGAGCCAAAACGCGCGTCGCATTGAAAGACTCCAGGAGAGGGACGACAACGTCCGGACCGTATTGATTGCACCCGAAGTGAAAGCTTCTGCGACGGTTATCGAGAGGTAAACACGCCCCGGGTCACGTCTCACGCGTTTTCGCCCGTAACCTTGTGTGATGGAGGCGCGCGTCTTGCTGGTCGAAGACGACGCGACCATCGCTCGCTCCCTCGAACAGTCACTGCGTGCGCAGGGGTACACCGTTGTCCTCGCAGCTGACGGGCAGAGCGCCCGCAATGTGTTCGAGAACGAACCGCCGGATCTTGTCGTGCTCGACCTCGGGCTCCCCGACGTCGACGGTCTCGCCCTCTGCCGTGAGCTCCGCGCGGCGGCACCGTCGGTTTCCATCGTGGTGCTCACTGCACGCGACGAAGAGATCGACGTCGTCGTCGGCCTGGATGCCGGTGCGAACGACTATGTGACCAAGCCCTTTCGTCTCGCCGAGTTCCTGGCCCGTGTACGCGCCAACCTGCGGCGGCCGGAAGCGGGCCCGTCGCCGTCGGAACTCGTCATCGGAGACTTGAGGATCGACGTCGATGCGCGCCGGGTCTGGGCAGGCGAGCGGGAGTTGACGCTCCGCCCACGCGAGTTCGACGTCCTCGCCCTGCTCGCATCCGAGGTCGGCCATGCAGTGACGCGCGAGCGCATCAT
>DASQHW010000217.1:0-9242 GCA_035631895.1 Acidimicrobiia bacterium
CGCCTCACGTACGGAGCTGCTCGCAGCCCTCCGCGGCGACCCGGCCTGCCGACCTACCGCATCCGCCTGCATGCGGCGGACGGGACCGATCCTCGCACGGATCTGGCGATGTCCGCGCCGCTGACAGACGAGGAACGCCGCATCATCGCCGGCCGCCTCGAGCGTCTCGACCGCGCGAGCTCACATGGCCCCTGGACGCAAGCGGTGTTGCATGCGATCGCCACGCACCCGGGTGTGCGTGCCGCGGACCTCGCGCGAGGCTTCGGGCGCGAGACGCAGCCGTTCAAGGTCGACGTCCGAAAGCTAAAGAACCTCGGTCTGACGCTGAGCCTCGAGGTCGGCTACGAGCTGTCACCCCGCGGCCAGGCGTACCTCGGCCGGCCAGGCCCCGGGGACGGTCACGCGTCGTAGACGAGGATCTCCCCGCTGTAGCAGGCGATCCACACCCGGTGCGCGGTGGGCTCGTAGGCGATGCCGATCGGGTGGCTCGGGACCGGGAAGGTCCGGACGACGCCGAGGTCGGACGCGCGCAGGACCGACACGGTGTTCGACGCGTAATTGACGACGTAGAGCGCCTGGCCGTCGGACGAGATTGCCATGCTGCGCGGCTGCGAGCCGGTGCTGACGCTCGCGACGATGTTTCCCGTGGTGGTGTTCACCGCGACGATGCGGTTCGACCCGTTCAGGGTGACGAACAGGCGGGTGCCGTCCGTCGAGAGCACGAGGTGTCGCGGCGCGTTCCCGACCCCGCGGAACCATGACATCCCGAACGATCCCAGATCGACACGGGCGATGTCGTACGAGCCCATCACCGCGACGTACGCGACACGCGAAGACCGATCGATCGCGATGCCGCGCGGGTACGCGCCCAGATGGACGCGCTGCACCTCGTGAAGCGTGTGGGCGTCGACGACGCTCATGTCATAGCTGCACCAGTTGGTGACCAGCACGTAGCGATCGTCCGGCGTCACCGCGACGTACTTCGGCACCATGCCGACCTGGGCGACACCGTCGATCGCGAGCGTCTTCAGGCTCACGCGGTAGACGTAGCTGGGGCTCAGTCCGGACGGTCCTGAACAGCTGTCGGAACCCTCGGGGCCGAAACCCGCGCCGTACATCGAGTAGTTCGTGACGAACATGCTTGTGTGCGCGGGGTCGACCGCGGCCTCGACGGGCGCGCCGCGGGAGAGGCCCGGATGGCCGCCGATGCCGAACTGCGACAGGTCCACACTGTCGGGGATCGTCTTCACGAGCGCGCCGTCGCGGTCGAACACGCTCATCGTGTGCCGGTACATCATGTTCTGCGCGAACACGAGGCCAGTTCCCGAGGCGGTCACAGACTTCGGGGAGATCGGGCCGCCGATGGTGCGCACGAGCGTGAGCATGAACGAACGCGCCGGATCGTGCGGCGTCGTGGTCGAGGTCGTGGTCGCCGGCCGGATCGTTGTGGACGGGGCGGCCCGCGAGGTGACGACGGTTGTCGAGTCCACGGCGCGCACGGCGACGCGATGGCCCGAACGTTCGAAGTGCGGGATCGCCACAGCCCCGAGCACGCCCAGTGAGAGCGCGAGCCCGCTTGCGGCGACGAGGCGGGTTCGTGACACCGCCGTACAGTCTGCCAGGCCGGCTTCCGCGCCGATGATCCGAAGCTGCGAGCCCTGCGACAGCTCGCCCGCGGTTCGCTCGAGCGAGGCGACTATGACTCGGGGCAGGGGGTGCCGCCGAGCGACTGGCTCACGTTGACCGTGCCCGACGGCAAGCCGCGCAGCAGCGTCCAGCCGTCGTTGGTGCGATCGGCGCAGCCGCCGCCGTGCACGTCCCAGTGACTCGTCGCCCGCACCCGCACCGCGACATCGCCCGGATGTCTCATGTGCAGCGTGAAGCCGTCGGGCGACATGCGAACCATCTCCGCACCGCCGCCGGCGAGACCGCCGAACGTCGTGACGCTCCATACACGCCAATGCGCGTCGTGCCAGACGGGCCGAAGGTACGGCAAGCCCCGTACGAGCAGCGCGCGCTCGCCCAGCGAGGAGTCGTCGAGCCGGGCGTCGGGCAGGGCCACGAACGCGACGCCGTTCTCCGTCAACCACGTCTGATAGGTCTCGGCGTTCAGCGGCTTCGAATAGAAGATGGGGTTGTACACGATGTCGAGCTGTCGCTCCCATCCGCGGGCGAGCAGTAGAGAGGGCGCCGCGTACGCGGCTTCCCAGTGCCGGTAGGTCGACGGAATCTCCACACGGCCTATCGGTCCGTGTTGGGTGCCGAGGTATGTGACCAGCGGCGCGTAGTACGACTGCTTGGTGGACAGGTCGGTGTGCGCATACGCGATGCCGTCGACGGCCGGATAGAACTGCCAGATCAGCAGCGGGACCGCGAGTGCGGCGAGGAGCAGCCGGCGCGCGGGAAGCAGCGCGCAGGCGAGCAGCGGTCCCGCCACGTACTGACCGAGCCGGCTGACGTTGCCGCCGAGCGCGCTCGGCACCGCGAAGGCGCCGACGATCGCGACCGCGTAGAACGCGGCACCCCACCGCAACGACGGCACTCGGCGCGCTGCGACGGCGAGGGTGACGCACAGTGCGAGATCCCAGATGAGCGCCCAGGGCTCGTACGGTTCGCTGCCCGGCGTCGGGAACAGCAACGCGACGGTCGCGATCGGCGCCACTGCGGCGACTGCGACCCCGACCGAGATCGCCCGGCGTTCCCGCTGCGCGCATGCCCAGGCGGCCGCGGCGATCGCGAGGAACGCGCCGGCCAGCGGGCTCGAAAGGGAGCACAGCACCGCCAGGACCACGGCGGGAGCGATGTGCCGGCGCTGCAGCGCGTACACCGCGCCGAGACCGACCGCGACCCCGAGCGCGAACGTCACGCGCCCCACGATGAGGTTCGTCACCGTGCCGAGCGCGAACCAGAGCGCGCCGATCCATGCCGTGCGGCCGAACGCAAAACGCAGGATGCGCTCGAACAGGACTGCGGAGAACACGCCGCTGAGCGCGCCGAGCGCGATCGGACCGGTCAGGCTCGCAACGGCCGGCGCCAGCACGCTGTACGTCAGCATCGCATGTCCGCCGAACCACTGGCTGTTCCAGATCACGAACCCGTCGCGTCGCACGAGCTCGGTGCGGAAGACCTGCGCGGGCAGGTCGGAGCCGCGCCAGCCGAGGCACACCGCCAGCAGCGCGAGCGCGCCCGCGACGGCGAACGCGGTGACCAGGCTCGGCCAGCCCTCGACCCACTCGCGTCGCGACCGCCCCCGTGGCAACGAGACCGGGACGAGGCTCATGCGCGGCGACCCGACCGTTGGTTCGCACCCATCCGCCGGCGATTCTCACACGCTTTGCTCATAGCACCCTGAGTTTTCCCATCCGTGCCCGGCCGCCCGCATCGTCGCCGGGCGCACCCTACGGAACGTGCTCGACGGGTGACGCATCGTCTCGGAATCGGATGTACCCCCCTGCAAGGCCCTGGATTCCGCCGATACGGGCTGCGACGATGGGCGCCGTGCCCGCGGATCCGGCCGACCCGGCGGAGAAGATCGTCGACGCCGACGGGCACGTGTACGAGCCCGAGGATCTCTGGACCGCGCGCATGGACCACGCCCGGTGGGGTGACTGGATCCCGCGCCGTGTCGTCGAGGACGGGTGTTACGACGTCGTGTACACCGGTGGAGTGGTGCGCGGCGGGGGCCGCGAGCTCCAGGACAGGATGGCCGCGGCGGTCGGGATGACGCCCGGGGAGTTCCACGACCTCACGATCAGCTTGCGACGCGACGGGGGCCACGATCCCAAGGCGCGCCTCGCTGACATGGACGCGGACGGCATCGACGTGTCCGTCCTGTATCCGAGCCAGGCGATGTTCTTCGGCCCGTGCGATCCGATCGAGGCGCTGCACGACGTCGACTTCGTCGTGGCATGCCAGCGCGCGTACAACGAGTGGCTTGCCGAGTTCTGCAGTGCCGCGCCCTCGCGGTTGTTCGGCGTGGCGGCGGTCCCTCTTCAGGACCCGCGCCTCGCCGCGACCGAGCTCCGGCGAGCGGTCGGGGAGCTCGGCTTGCGTGGCGCGTTCATCAGGCCCTCGGCGTACGTCGGGGAACTCCCGCTCAACCATTCCGTCTACGACCCCTTCTGGGACGCGTGCCAGGAGCTCGACGTGCCCGTTGCGTTGCATCCCGGGGTTCACGTCGACACGCCCGGTGCATGCCGCAAGTTCGGGCTCGTCGCCGACAGCGAGAACATCTTGGTGTCGAACATGGCGATGGACGAGCTGCACGGCGGCTCCGCGCTCGGCCAGGCGATCGGCAACACCGTCGACGTGGTGGTGAGCCTCGGCCGCATGCTGATGGGAGGCGTCTGCGAGCGCTTCCCGCGCCTGCGCATCGTGTTCCTCGAATCGGGTGGCGGCTGGGTGCCGACGCAGCTCGAGCGCATGGACGAGCAGGTGAAGGCCTTCCCGTTGGAGAAGCGCTGGCTGTCGATGTTGCCGAGCGAGTACTTCGCTCGTCAGTGCTCGGTGAGCTTCGAACCCGACGAGTGGAACCTCGCCGCGTGCGCGGAGTTCCTCGGGGCCGATCGTGTGGTGTGGGCAAGCGACTATCCCCATCCCGAGTATCACGAGGGTGTCGTCGAGGATGTGCGCGAATCGATCGCGTCGCTTGACGCCGTAGCGCAAGCACGCGTCCTGGGTCAGAATGCCGTGGAGCTGTACCGCCTACCCATCTGAAGGAGGACTTCGATGGCGAAGTACATGGTGATCGCCAACTACAACGCCGAAGGAATCAAAGGTGTGCTGAAGAGCGGGGGCACCGCGCGTGCCGACGCGGTACAGGAGGCGTGCAAGGGCGTCGGAGGTTCCATGGAGAGCTTCTACTTCGCGTTCGGCGGCGAGGACGCGTATGTGGTCTGTGACCTTCCGGACAACGCCGCGGCCGCCGCCCTCGCGATGGCCGTGTCGGCGTCGGGCCTCGTGGGAGTGCGCACCGTCGTGCTGCTCAGCCCGGGCGAGGTCGACGAGGCCGCGAAGCGTCAGGTGAAATACCGCGCACCCGGCACGTAGCCCGAGGCCGGCGATAATCCGACGGTGAGACGCGGTGGCCGGCGCTAGCGTCGAACACCGTGCCCCCGCTGGTTGTTGCCCGTGGTCTCACGAAGCGGTTCGCCGGCTTCGTCGCCGTGGACGGCATCGACTTCGCCATCGAGCAGGGTGAGGCGTTCGGCTTCCTGGGACCGAACGGCGCAGGCAAGACGTCCACGATGCGGATGATCAGCTGCGTGTCACCGCGATCGGGTGGCGACCTGCGCGTGCTCGGCATGGACCCGGAAACCGACGGCTCGCGCATCCGCGCACGGCTCGGCGTCGTCCCGCAGGAAGACAACCTCGATACCGAGCTCACCGTGTGGGACAACATGGTCGTGTACGGGCGCTACTTCGACCTGCCCAGGCCGTTGATCCGCGAGCGCGCGGCCGAGCTGCTCGACTTCGTGCAGCTGAGCGACCGGCGCAACTCGAAGGTCGATCCGCTGTCGGGCGGCATGAAGCGACGCCTGACGGTCGCGCGCGGCCTGATCAACCAGCCCGAGCTGCTGCTGCTCGACGAACCCACGACGGGCCTCGACCCGCAGGCCCGGCATCTGCTCTGGGACCGCCTGTCCGGGCTCAAGCGCAGCGGCGTGACACTGGTGCTCACGACGCACTACATGGACGAGGCCGAGCAACTGTGCGACCGGCTCGTGATCATGGACCAGGCGCGAATCGTCGCCGAAGGCTCGCCGCGTGCGCTGATCGAACGGTACGTGACCCGCGAGGTCGTCGAGGTGCGACTCGACCTCGCGACCGAGCCCACGACCGCCGCCGAGCAGATGCGCCCGCTGGGTGACCGTGTCGAACCTCTCGCAGACCGGGTGCTCATCTACACGCATGACGGCGATGCCATCGCACACAAGGTCTCGAACGACGGCTTCGGCGCGGCGTCGGTGCTCGTACGCCGCGCGAGCCTCGAGGATGTGTTCCTGATCCTCACCGGCCGCAGCCTCGAGGACTGAGGCGAGGGCGCAGAGATGACTGCCCCGGTCCTGCGAGTTGTCGAACGCGAAGCACTGGTCTACTTCCGCCTGTGGCGCGGCCTCGTGTTCTCGATCTTCGTGCAGCCCGCGCTCTACCTCGCCGCGATGGGGCTCGGCCTCGGCACGCTCATCGATGCCCATTCCGGCAAGGTGGCCGGCCTCGACTACCTCGACTTCGTCGCGCCAGGCCTCCTCGTCGCGAGCACCATGCAGCTCTCGGTTGCCGAGGGGCTGTGGCCGGTGCTCGCCGGCGTGAAGTGGATGAAGTTCTTCCACGGCGTGGTCGCCACACCGATCAGGCCCTCCGAGCTGTACGGCGGCTACGTGATATGGGTTGCGATTCGCAGCGTGCTCGGTTCGAGCGCGTTCCTGCTCGTTGCCGCGCTGATCGGCGCCGTCCCGTCGGCGTGGGCGATCCTCGCCATTCCGATCGCGGCGTTGTGCGCGGCCGCGTTCGTCGCGCCGGTTGCCGCGTTCTCGATGACCCAGGACAGCGATCTCAGCTTTCCCATGATCATGCGGCTCGGTGTGCTCCCGCTGTTCCTGTTCTCGGGCACGTTCTTCCCGATCAGCGAGCTGCCCGCCGGTCTTCGCCCGCTCGCGACGCTGTCGCCGTTGTGGCACGCGGTCGAGCTGGCGCGTGACGCCATGACCGGCCGCTTCGGCGTGCTCGCCGACATCGTGCACGTCGCAGTGCTGGCCGGCTGTGTCGCGGTTGGCGCGTACTTCGGCGTCCGAACGTTCACGCGACGGTTGTCCGCGTGAGTGCCGTCGCGACCCGGATCTTGCCGTTGCCGGGATGGCGGCGGCGACCGTGGCGGCTCGTCGAACGCAACGTCCTCGCGTACCGCAGGATCTGGTACATCTTCCTGTCGGGGTTCGTCGAGCCGCTCTTCTTCCTGTTGTCGATCGGTATCGGCGTCGGCCATCTCGTCGGGAACCTCCATGTCGGTGGCCATGTCGTCGACTACCGCACATTCGTCGCGCCGGGGCTGCTCGCGACGACGGCGATGAACGGCGCGTTGCTCGACACCACGTTCAACTTCTTCGCGAAATACAAGTACGCGCACACCTACGACGGTGTGATCGCGACACCGCTCGGCACACGCGACATTGCGGTCGGTGAGGTGACATGGGCGCTCCTGCGCGGCGCCACCTACTCCACGGGCTTCCTGCTCACGATGGCCGCGTTCGGTGACATCGCATCATGGTGGGCGATCCTGGCGCTGCCGGTCGCGGTGCTCATCTGTTTCGCGTTCGCCGGCGCAGGTCTCGGCGCCACCACGTTCATGCGATCGTTCATCGACTTCGACTATGTGAACATGGCGATGATCCCGCTGTTCCTGTTCTCGGCGACCTTCTTCCCGCTCTCTCGGTATCCGGATGCGTTGCAAGTGATCATCCGGTGCACGCCGCTCTACCAGGGCGTCGCGCTGGAGCGGTCGCTCGTGATCGGTGAAGTGCACTGGACACTGCTCGTGCACGCCGCATATCTCGTGCTGATGGGTGCGGTGGGTGTATGGGTCGCCAACCGTCGCCTGGGCCTGCTCCTCAAGCCGTAGTTGGGCGTTCAGGCCGGCAGGACCGCCACGATCCGGCCCGGCGCGACCGCGCGCGTCACGTTGTCGGGGGTGCCGAACGCGAACACATGGCCGTCGCCGGTCGCCAGCCAGTACCCGCCGTTCGGCGACGACGCGATGTCCACGACCGGCGCGCGCAATTTCAGGCGGCCGACATCGCCCCGGCTCGACGCGCCTGCGAACGGGTACACGTGACCGTCGGCGCTTGCGAGCCAGTAACCACGGCCGCGGGACGCGGCGATGCCGACGATGTGCGCAAGAGGGCGGCGGAGGGCGGGCGCCTTCTCGGAGGTCGCGAATCCCTTCACCGTGCCGTCCGACATCGCGAGCCAGTAGCCGCCATCGGGCGTCGCCGCGATGTCGACCACGATCGCGTGGCGCGTACGGGAGAGGTCACCGCGTTGACGGACGCCGAACGCGTAGACATGACCGTCGGCCTGTGCGAGCCAGTAGCCGCCGGTGGCCGACGCGGCGATCCCGACGAACGGCGAGGCGCGCGGCGGAACCTTGTGCTGCCCGAGCGATCGCGTTGCGACACCGATGACCTGCCCGTCTCTCGTGACGAGCCAGTGGCCGCGGTCCGGCGACACGGCCGCGCCGACCACGGTCGCGCCGGTGGGGACGATCGCGTGGACGGCGCCGGCACGGTCGGCAGGATCGCCGGGAGAGAGACGGCCTTGCGCGTCGACCAGGATGAAACTCTGCGCGGCGTGGACCGTCACCGGCGGCACGAGCGCGGCGGGGGCCGGACTGCGTCCGGTGTCGCGGGTCGCAAGCCCGAAGAAGCCGGCGGCGGCGAGTACGGCACCGGCCACCGCGAGCGCCGGCGGCCCGTAGATCGAGCGGCGCGCCCGACGCAGCCGCATCGCGTCGACCGTCATCGAACGTCCGACCGTCGATCCAGCATCTGCACGCGGTGCTCGAGCTCGCGCACGCGGTCCTCGAGCTCGAGCACGAGAGCGACCGTCGAGGAGTCGCGTCGTGTGCTGCGCCACAGCTTGCGCTCGTGACGCGTCCGGAAGGACCACACCAACGCGGTGATGCACATCGCAAGGCCCAGACCGACGAGGCCGGCATACAACGCGGTCACAGGCGCAGGTTACGCGAGGGCGAACGCGCGCGACCCGGCATCGGCCGTGCGGTTCAATAGCGCATTTCGGCCAGAACCGCGAAGTGATCCGACGGCCAGGTCTCACCGATCGGCTCGTTCCCCGCGACGTGCGCGGCGAGCACGTGCCCGACGCCGCCGAGCTTCGGCTGGCCGACCATCACGTAGTCGATCCGCATGTCACGACCGAGCAGTGGCGCGATGAACGGGTTGTCGTTGACGCATGTGTGGCCGGGACCGTGCTGTCCTGCCGCGCTCCATGCATCACGGAAGACGACACCGGGGACCGGAACCGCGGCTCTCCCGATGAGCATGCGGACTTCGTCACTGTCGGGCTCGGCATTGAGATCGCCGCACAGAACCGCAGGAAAGGATCGCGGGCGGTTCGCCCGTACGAGCGCGCAGATATCGGCGACCTGCGCCTGACGCACCGCGCTGTGGTCGTCCCGCCAGCTCAAGTGCGTGCAGTACACCTGGATCGGGCCGCGCGGCCCGTCC
>DASQHW010000218.1:0-5552 GCA_035631895.1 Acidimicrobiia bacterium
GTGTTCCCTCCGGCCGAATACCGGAACCGCCGGCGCACACGCCGGCGGCGTCCGTCGCGAACGTGACACTCGCACTGGCGCTCGCTCCGGCGAACACGCGGCAATCGACCCACTGCGAAGCGCTGCTGCGACCCGTTCTGCGCACGCTCGACAAAGGCGAGCGTCTCACCCTTCGCGGCAGCAACGCGACCGTGGTGTACCTGCCTGACCGATACCCGGCGTCAGCACCGAAACGAATAGCGCCGGCAACCTTTGTCGCCCTCGCCGGACCGCTCCGGCTCCGCATCGCGCCGGCGCGGTCGAGTGCCAATCCCGGCACGACCCACTGCAGGTAGGAGCGGAATCCTGCGGTCGACAACGCCCCGTCAGCGAGCGCCGACGACGTAGTACTGCGCGCCGAGCGGTACCGCTCGCAGTAGGCGTTCGGCGGAGTGCAGCCGGGCACCGCCGCGCGTGAAGAACACGACGTAACGCCGCTCGACGGTACGAAGGCCCGCGTTGTTCAGCAGCTCACCCGCCGCATGCCGACCGAGAAGGATCGCGTCGTCATCGAACTCGCACCTGCTCACAGCGATCCGCGTGAGCGGGTTCAGTGGGTTGTGATCGAACAGCACGACGACACCGCCCGGCCGCACGACCCGGCGAAGCTCGGAAGCGAAAGCGACGCGCTTCGCCGGGTTGACGTGATGGATGACGCACACTGCGAAAGCTGCGTCGAACGTCTCAGACGCGAAGGGGAGCGAGTCGTCCGAACATGTGCGATAGCGAGCGTCGGGATTGCGGGCTGCGGCACGCTCGAGCGCTTCGGACGCGGTGTCGACACCGTGCAGTTCCCCTACGTGCCCGACGAGGTGCTCGTCCGTGATGCCGATGCCGCACCCCACGTCGAGGACCGACAGCTTCGCCGGGTCGCCGACGCGCCGGCGGCACACGTCGAGGAGATGCATGGCCTTTCGCCGCGCGAAATAGGAAACATTCTGGCCGGAGAACCCGATCGATTGCTCGACCGCGGCTTCGTACGAGTCCGTATAGGAGTCGAAACGGCTCATCGAAGCGGCGCGCGGCGCGGCAACGGCCTGCCGTCGACATCGTCCGCCACGTCGTGCTCTTGTGCCGACCACCCGTCGCTGCGTGCTCTCGTGAACGCGAAGCCCGCGGAGTCCCGCACGAGGTAGAGCGGCCTTTGCTTCACTTCTTCGTGTATGCGCGCGACATAGATGCCCATGACACCGAGAACGCTCAGTTGTACGCCGCTGAAGAAGGCCAAGCCAACGGCAATCGACGCCCAGCCGGGAACCGTGTAGATCCCTGCGATCTTGAGCACGACGGCAAGCACGCCGAGGAGGAATGACAACACCGACACCACGAATCCGCCACTCAGTGCGAGGCGAAGGGGCACCTCGGAGAACGAGACGATTCCATCGACCGCGAACGCGATCATCCTCTTCAGGGAGAACTTCGTCTTGCCCGCGTAGCGAGCATCCCGCTCATACTGGACACCGGTCTGGCGATATCCGACCCAGGCGAACATGCCGCGCAAGTACCTGCGGTGTTCCCGCATCGCGGTGACCGCGTCCACTGCCTGGCGGTCGACGAGACGGAAGTCGCCGGTCTCTTGCGGGATGCTGATCTCTCCCAGGCGGCTCATCAGGCGGTAGAACGCGGTCGCTGTCTTCCTCTTGAGCCATGACTCGCCCGCCCGGCGGTCGCGCACCGCGTACACGACCTCGTAACCCTCTTGCCAGCGGGCGACGAGCTCGAGCGCGACCTCGGGCGGGTCCTGGAGGTCGCCGTCCATGATGATGACGGCACGCCCCTGGGCGTGGTCGAGTCCGGCCGTGAGTGCCATCTGATGACCGAAGTTCCTCGACAGGCGCAGCGCCTTGATACGTGGCTCGCTCCGGCGCAGCTCGAGCATCAGCTCGTAGGAACCATCGGTCGAGCCGTCGTCGACCAGCACGATCTCTGCCGGTCCGGGGAGCATGTCCATGACCGCCGTCAGACGCCGGCACAGCTCCGGAAGGGTGTCATGTTCGTTGAGTATGGGAACGACGAACGAGAACTCAGGTGCCGTCATATGTACCGGACCTGCGCGCGACGAAGGGCATCGGCGATCGCAACCCCGGGCGAACCAGCCATGCCGCTTCCGATCCCCACGCAGCCAAACCCCGAACCGTCATTTTCCACGCGAAGCTGCAGCGATGTCCAGCAACGGGGCGAGGCAGGCCTATGCCCGCTCGGGCGCTTCCCATACTTCCCGGACGCGGAGCACACCGGAGATCGCCGTCGGAACCGAAACCTCGCCGTCTGACACGAACCGCTCCACGAGCCGGTCACCGAGGCGAGGCGGTATCTGTTGCAACGGCACGTCCGGCTCGAAACGCCGCGCCAGATTCTCGACCGGCTCGGGCGTGCCGGCGTCGAGGTAGTACAGGCCCGGGCCGAGGAAGAACGCGGACAGGTTCAATCCGACGGCCTCGTCGGGAGTGAGCCAGTAGCGCAGGCAAGGAGAGACTGCGAGCGGGTCGCCGTTCTCGCGCTGCGCAACCCAGATCTCGAGCACCGATCCGCTCGAGCCGAGCACGTTGCCCAGACGAACGACGGAGTACCCGGCGCGCAGCGTGATGCGCTCGCCCAGGAGCTTCGTCGCGCCGTACACCGTTTCCGGTGCCGCGGCTTTGCACGTCGACACGAAGACGAGGTTGCCCGGAAGCACCCCGGCGACCGTCGCCGCCTCGATGACGTTGTGCGTCCCGACGACGTTCACATGGGTGGTCTCGAGCGGGTGAACCTCGCCGACCGGCGCGTGCTTCATGGCGGCCAGGTGGATCACGAGGTCCGGACGGAGCCTTCGCATGGTCTGGTCGACGAGCTCGGCGTTCGTGATGTCGAGATCCTCGAGATCCGTCAGATACGTCTCCGCGCCGCCACTGTCGAGGCGTTCGGCGATCCGGCGGCCGAGGAACCCGTCCGCGCCGGTCACGAGGACACGCTTCCCCGCGACCAGATCCGGCGGCAGGTCGAACTTGTGCTCGGCCCGGGGCAAGAGGTCGGCGTAACGGCCCGCAACCTGTTGGGCCAGCATCTCGGCGGCGTGTTCGGAATGCGGCACCTGCAAGGCGCTGCACGCTAGCCGCGCGTCCGGCTCTCGGGCGATGGCCATGCTCGGCGGACCGCTCGGCGGACCCTCACGGCACGTGAGGTTGCGCCCGCACCTCGATGTCGGCCCGCGCCCAGGGAGCGGTCCTGGGGCCACAGAGAGGCGCTGGTGGAGCGTGGCGCGGAGTGCCGGCCGCGGCTCGCCCCGAGATGACGACGCGACGATCCGCCGCCGCTGCGGCGACGCCGGCCGCCCCGTCCGCGGCCCGGCGTGCCGCGACGTAGCGCTCGAGGCGGGCCAGCACCTCCTCGGCAGAGGCATGCGCAACATCAGGCGCGAGCGCCTCGCCGCCCGGCCAGAACGTGGTCCCGCCGACAACGACACGCCGCTCTCCGAGCGGCTGCTCCAAGCGGACTCGCACCACGCTGAAGTCGACGGCGAACGAGACCCGGCCGGCGTACGGGTCCGCACGGGGGATCGCGACGAAGACCCTGACACACACATCTCGGTCGCTCTCGTCGACGTCGACTTCCTGGATGGTCTCGTGGCGACGATGCCGCGCCCGGATGCAGAGGGTTCGCCCGTCGCCCTCGAGGACGACCTGCGCGATCGCGGCCGGGTGCCGGTGACCCAGAAGCGGCGCGACCGCCAACTCGGGCTCGCCTCCGCCGCCCACGACGGAAATGGGCTCGACAACCGTGAGCTCGTAGTCATCGAAGCCGAAGCCATGCGCGAGCAGACCTATCGCCTCCGGATCGGCTTCGCCCAGGTCGAAGTACGCCTCGAGGCACTTCGGCTCCGCGAACGCGGCAACGATCCGCATTGCGGGTGACGCGGCGGCCCGCAACCTCAGGACGCAATCGCGGACGTCATCGGCATCGTCGCGAAGACGAACCGTCAGTCGCAACACCCGACTCACGGTAGTGCGATGGCACGGAGAACCAGGGCATGCGTGCGCCTCGCGGCGTGAAGTACCGGCCGGTCACTGTTCGGCGCGGCGCGCGAAGGCGCCGAGGCGATTCGCGACCTGCGCCGGCAGGTGCGGCCGCACGCGGCGCCATCCGCTGTGCGCGCGGCCGAGCAGTGCCGTCCGGATCGGACCATCGCGCGCGATCAATCGGCGAATCCGGCGATCCTCACGATCGCGGACGTCGAAGTAGCGCGCCATCCATCCGGCAACGGCTCGCGCGATCTCGCGGTTGCGATCGAAGCGGTCCGGGTCGCACGAGTCGATCCGCGGCACGGCCACGTCGCCCATCCACTTCTCGAGGAAGCGACGCCGGTTGCGAGCCCACAAGCCCTTCCAGTCGTCGAGCTGCGACGCCGACGCCTTCGAGACGTGCTCGACGAGCACGCGTTGGTCGTACACGACGTCGAGGTCGTTCACCCAAGCCTTGAAGCACAGGTCCACGTCCTCGCCGCTCGCGATCTCGTACTCCTCTCCCCAACCGCCGAGTTGCGTGAGGACTTCCGCGGGCATGACATAGACGACTGCGGCCGGCGGCGCCGAGAACGGAGGGATCAACTGGATCTCGTCGCCAGGTGTCTGCCGAACGTTCACCGGATTACGCGCCGCGGTAATCGCCGGCACGACAACGGCGGCGTTTGGATGGGACCGCGCCGTCTCGAGCAGTTGCTCGGCCCATCGAGGCGGCAGCACCGTGTCGTTGTTGCAGAAGGCGACGTACCGTCCCCGCGCGACTGCGAACCCCTGGTTCATACCTCGCGCGAATCCCAGATTCGAGTCGTTGAGCACTGCGTTGTCGGCCGCGGCCCGTGCATAGTTCGCTGCCTCCCAGTGAGAGCCGTTGTCCACGATGACGAGTTCGTACGGCACGGACGTGTTGCGCCGCACAGACTCCACGAACTGTTGGGTGTACCGGAGGTTGTCCCAGGCGGGCACGACGATCGAGAGGTCCGGATCGGTGGACGCAGGCGGGCGCGCGGGCATTCGGGGTGCAGCAGGACTCGCGCACACGCCGTCGAGCACGGTCGCGAACTCGTCGGTTCGCTGCTCCCAGTCGAAGTCGCGCGCGACGAGGTCGAGACCGTTCGCGACGAGACGCTCGGAGAGAGCGTCGTCGTCGAGCAGCTTTCGGATGGCGGCCGCCATCGCAGGCGCGTCCCGCGGCCGCACGACGAGCGCTGTCTGGCCGTCGATCGCGTACTCGCGGCAACCGCCGTTGTCCGTCGTGACGAGTGCGGTGCCGCACGCGAGGGATTCGAGCCCGGGCTGACAGAACCCTTCGAACCAGCTTCCGACGGTGAACACACGTGTAGCCGCGTACCTGCGGCCGAGTTCCGGCTGCGACAGGTTCTTCCCCGCGTACGAATCGACGCGGACGCCGAGAAGCCGCCCTGCCTCGAGCACGGTCTCGGTGCCCTTCCAGGCTCGGCCTCGCTCGCCGTTCGTCAACAGCGTGATCTTCTTGGCACCGGGGTACGGATGGAA
>DASQHW010000219.1:0-3081 GCA_035631895.1 Acidimicrobiia bacterium
GTCGTACGCGAAGGCCGCCTGCGCGACCGCGAGCGCGTCTTCGATGTCGGCGTCGGTCGCGTCGGGGAAGCCGATCAAGAGGTTCTCACGCACGCTCGCCGAGAACAGCGTCGCCTCCTCGAACGCGAAGCCGATGTGGCCGCGCACGCATCGCAATGTGAGGTCGCGCAGGTCGTGACCGTCGAGCGTGACCCGACCGCCGGCCGGGTCGTAGAGACGGGCGAGCAAGGTGGCGAGCGTCGTCTTGCCGGAACCCGTTGCGCCGACGAGCGCGAGGGTCTCGCCCGGCTGGATCGCGAGGTCGACGCCGCGCAGCACGGTCTTGTCGGTGCCCGGATACACGAAGTGGACGCGCTCCAGGCGAATCTCACCGCGAGCGCTCCCGAGCGAGGCTGCGCCGGGGCGGTCGGCGATGAGTGGTTCGGTGTCGAACACCTCCCACACGCGGCCGGCGGCCGTCTCCGCCTCCTGGGCCATCGCGAGGATCCACCCAAGCTCCTCGATCGGGAACACGAGGATCAGGAGGTACGAGACGAACGCAACGAGGCCACCGACGCTCAGGGTTCCCCAAGACACCGCGAGGGCACCTCCGAGGAGCACCGCCGCGAGCGTGAGGTTGGGGATCAGGCCGAGCACCCAGATGAAGTGCGTGTGTACGCGGACGCGCTCCATCTCTGTCTCGCGCAGCTGCCGACAACGCGCGTCGTAGCGGCGGAACATCTCGTCGCTGCGGCCAAAGGCCTTGATCACGCGAATCCCGCGCGCGGCTTCCTCGATCATCGTCGTCAGGTCGCCGGTCTGGTCCTGGATGTCCCGCACCACGGTGTGGTACCGGCGTTCGAACCGCCGGCACAGGATGAGCACGGGGACGGCCGTGGCAATCGTCAGGAGCCCGAGCCGCACGTCGAGGTGCAGGAGCAGCGCGAAGATGGCGATCACCTCGAAGATGACGATCACCAGGAAGATCGCGCCGAACGCGGCGAAGCGACGGATCAGCGAGATGTCCGAGTTCGCGCGGGACAACAGCTGTCCCGACTGCCACCGGTCGTGGAAACCGACGTCGAGGCGCTGGAGCTGGGAGTAGAAGTCGTCGCGGAGCCCGGTCTCGACGCTCGTCGCGACCTGGGCGAGCGCGAGGCGGCGACGGTACGTCAACGAGAGCTCGACGAGCGCGAGCACCAGCGCGAGGACCAGCAGCGGCACGAGCTCGCGCTTGTTCCCGTGCCGGATGGGGCCGTCGATCGCGGCTTCGGCGATGAGCGGGACGGCGAGCTGTGCGCCGACCGACACCACCGCCGACCCCGCGATGAAGGCCAGCCACTTCTTGTGAGGGCGGAGATACGGGAGAACTCTCCACAGTGCTCGCTCACGCACTGGACGCTCCTGACACGCGGGTTCCGACGCTACGACGACGGAAACGCGCGATGCGAGCGATTTACGGGGGCGGGAATTGCTTCGAGCGGTCCGGCGGCACTAGGCGGAAGACATGAGCGATGTCGATCTCGGCTCCCGGTACCTGCGTTGGGAGCGCCGTGACGCCGTTGCCTGGGTGACGATCGACCGGCCGGAACGCCGGAACGCCCTCACGGCGAACATGTACTTCGGCATACGGCGCGCGGTCGATCGCGTGAATGCCAGCGCCCGCCTGCATGCGTTGGTGATCACCGGCACCGGAGACGTGTTCGCTCCCGGCGGCGAGCTGGGCGGTCAGCACGACGACGGCGAGCTCGACATCGGCGCGCTGCTCGGCACCGGCGCAGTGCCGTTCGACGCGATCCGCAATTCCCTGAAGCCGGTGATCGCGGCGGTCAACGGGCTCTGCATGGGCGGCGGACTGTTGATCGCCATGCTCTCCGACGTCGCGATCGCCAGCGAACGGGCGGTCTTCGGTGCGCCCGAGCTGCGCAGAGGGGTGGCCGACGCGTACCACGCGGCGATCCTGCCCGAGCACGTCGGCATCGCGCTCGCCCGCGACATGCTGTTCACCGGCCGGCGCCTGACGGCGCACGAAGCTGAGCGCCACGGCCTGGTCGCGCGCGTCGTCGCCCACGAGCAACTGCGTTCCACGACCGACGACGTCGTCCGCCAACTTCTCCACGCGGCTCCGCGTGCGCGCGTTGCCCTGAAGCGTCTCATGAACGCGCGTTACGGCGAGATCGACAAGATCACGTTCGACGAATCAGTGCGCGGCGACGAAGTCGTCGAGGGCTTCGCTGCGTTCGTCGACAAGCGCCCGCCGGCGTGGGTCCCCGTCGAGCTGCGCAACGACGAACGCGCATAGCGGCGGCCCTTCGGTCGATCACCGGAGCGCTTCTCGGCTCAGGTGGTCGTGACGCACGCTGCCGTGCGGCGATCGGAGCGGTTTCCGCAGATGACCCAATAGCCGCCCGCTTTCGTGACGACGAACGTGTTGCGGTAGGCGATCTGCCGCTCGCTCACCCGGCGGGGCGGGTTCGACCGCGTGATCGTCGCTTCCCGTACGTCGCCCTGTAGATCGACGTCGATCTCCGGAAACTTCTGGCCGACCTCGCGCCTGGCGACGCGAACAATCGCATGAGTGAAGTGATAGGTCGGCACGACGACCGGCGACGAACCGCCACAGATCGTCGAGATGAGGTCCTCGAGCCATGGAAAGCGGGCGACGCCGGCGGTGAGCGCGGGGTCTCGACGCTCGATCGCAACGGCGGCGATGGCCAGATCGTCGAGCACGTCGCGGACGATCTGTTGCGCGACTTTCCGGCTGATCGGCGTGGCGATGTTGACGGGGTCTTGCACAGTGACCGTCGGCGACGGACCGGCTCGCGTGGTCGGTCGTGGGCCCAGCGTCGGCGTCGATGCCGTGTTGGCACAGTCGGTCGGTGCAGACGCTGACGCAGGCACGCTCGGCCTGTTCGCAATGGTGGCGACACCGGCAACGATCGCGGCGTAGGCGAGCGCGAGCGAAGTGATGACCGCGACGAGTCGTACGCGGTGTGTGCGGGCCTGTGCGGCGGCGGCCGGCGCGAGCCGTTCGAGGAGGGGGCGGGCCGCGCAGACCAACGCAAGTGCCCCGAGGAGTGCGACCTTGGTCGCGTACTCGGT
>DASQHW010000220.1:0-11989 GCA_035631895.1 Acidimicrobiia bacterium
GGTGCCGCTGCCTGTGCCGGCGCGGTGCTCCTCCCGGATGCCCCGGCCGGGACGACCGGTCCGGCGACGAAGCATGCAACGATCGCGGCCTCGGCGAGACGGCGCGCAAAGCCCGGCGCGAGACGGGCGGCCAGGCGAGCGACGCCGGACGCCCGGGTGCGCAGGCCCACCTCGCAGAGAACGGATGCGACGAACAGCCAGGCGCACGACAGCACGGCCACGGCCCACGCGGTCGTGATCGCCACATCGTCGCCTGTCCAGGACATGACCGGACCACTCGTGTGCGGCCGCGAGACGAGCAATGCGGGAAGCAACGTCCCGGTGACGACGATGACGAACTGCAGCCGAAGACGTGCCTGGGTCTGCGCCACGCCCGAAACCGTAAGTGTCATCTCAGTACGTGTCAAATTTGGTGTAACAGTCTGATACCGCGTAGAGTCGCCCCGATGGAGGCGCGAGAAGGATCTCGACCGGCATGCGCGTCCCTCGCCCGGCTGAATGCATCGGCGGGACGCAGCGGGAGGTCCGATCCCGACGCGGAGCCGACCGGGCACCTCCCCGCGGATCGCCCGCGTCGACGTGACCGGCTGTCACGTGCGAGGCCGCTCGTCGCGGGACTGCTCGTCGCGGGACTGGCCGCGGGGTGGCTGGTCGTACAGCGCACGTCGACGAACGCGAGACCGGGCCTCGGCAACGCACTCCGGACACACGGCGGCGGCGCCCCTCCCACGGTGGCGCCACGCGCCGGCACCGCCGCATTGCGAGCACTGCTCGCCGACGCCGGACGCTGCGCGGACACGGCCGATGCCGTGCCGGCGGTGCGGTGCGAGATCGACGGCGTGCGCCTCGATGCCCGCCTCCTCACGGCCGCGGACGCTCGCCGCACCTACGTGTCGTCGTCGGGCGCTCGCATCGAACCGCGATCAGGGCCTCCGGAGTGTGCGCGGGGCCTTCCCGACGAACGGGCGTGGTCCAGGCCGGAGACGCCGCGCGTGGTCGCCGGGCGCTACCGCTGCCGCATCGAAGGCGAGGCTGCCGCGATCTGGTGGACCGACGAGCACGGGGTGCTCGCGCACGCGGTCGCCCGCGATCGGGACCTCGCACGGCTCTTCGTCTGGTGGCGCGCGCATCGCAACGGGTGACAGCGTGGATGCTCATGCCCGACGACACGGTGGACCACCCGTACGGCGGCTTCCCGCCCGACATCATCGAGAAGCTCCGGCACGCGCACTCCTCGACGCCGTTGCACCGAGTGCTCGACCTGCAATTCGTGCCGAGCGCCGATCCCGGGATCGTCACCGTCGAGATGCCGGTCGCGCCCGGCGCGTTCAATGGCTCGGGCAACCTGCACGGCGGCGCGATCGCAACGCTGGTCGACGTGGCGTCGGGCTCGGCCGCGGCACGCGCCGGCACGTTCCGGCCCGGGGAGAACACGCTGGTCACGGCCGATCTTCACGTCCGCTATCTCGGCCGGCCGAAGGGCACGGTCGTGCGCGCCGAGGCACGGGTCATGCGCGCGGGACGTCAGCTCATCGTCGTCGAATGCCGCGTTGCCGACGAGCTGGGCAATCTCATCGCGTTCGCCGACTTCGCAGGGATGATCGTCCCGCTGCGCCAGCCGATCCGTCCGGGCGGTGACGGCGCGGACGCCCATGCCCCGGATCTCTAACAAGGTGAGAGGCACCCGAGTCGCGGGCATCGATTTTTTCGGATACCTGACGAATTGCCCCAGGCCTGCTACGTTCCCGCCGCCAGTCAGACGACGGGAGCGTTCCGATGCAGATCTTCCATTCCTACGGCCTCTTCGGCATCTTCCGCTGGGCCCACGTGATCGCCGCCGTGATGTGGATGGGCTTGCTCTGGTTCTTCAACTTGATCCAGACACCCGCGTACGCGGAGCTGGATCCCGGGGCGCGCAACCAGGCGTTCGACAAGCTCACGTGGCGCGCGCTCTGGTGGTTCCGGTGGGCTGCAGCGGCGACCGTCGCGTTCGGTCTGTTGCTCCTCATGGTCGGCTCGATGGCCAAGAACACGATCGGCCTCTACCGCAAGGACTACTGGCTGCACAGTGCCGCAGGTCCGACGCTCGCGATCGGCATCCTGATGGGCATCACGATGTTCCTCAATGTGTGGCTCGTGATCTGGCCCAATCAGCAGATCGTGATCGCCAACGCACGGAACCTGATCGCCGGCGGTGAGGCCAACCCGAGCGCCGCTGCCGCGGCGCGGGCCGGCGCGATGGCTTCCCGGCAGAACACGATCTTCTCGATCCCCGTGCTGTTCTTCATGGTGGGCGCCGCGCACTTCTTCCTGCTCCCGCCGAACTTCAACGGGTACCTCAGCACCGGGAAGACCCTCGTGTACCTCCTCATCGGCCTCGTCGTGCTCGCAGTGCTCGAGGTGAATGCGCTGGGACGGATCAGCGGTCGCGGGAACACCGGCCTGAACGTGATCTACGAGACCCACAAGAATGCGCTGTACGCCGGTTTCGGCATCACCTTGGTGATGTATCTGCTCGCCGAGATCATCCTGCGGAAGTAGTCCTCAGACGCCGAGCTGTTCGGCGATCTGAGCGCGGTGCGTACTGCTCGCGCCGAACAACGGTTCGCCGGACTTCATGCGCTTCACGTAGAGGTGCATGTCGTGTTCCCACGTGAAGCCGATGCCGCCGTGAATCTGGATGCCTTCCTTGGCGAGCAACCGCTGACAGTCTCCCGCCGCCGCCTTGGCGACCGATGTTGCGGTCGCTCGCCGCGGATCGTCCTCGGCGATGGTGAGCGCCGCGAAGTATCCGGTGGAACGGGCCCGCTCCAGCGAGATCATCATGTCGGCGAACTTGTGCTTGATGGCCTGGAACGATCCGATCGGCACGCCGAACTGCTCGCGCTGCTTCGCGTAGTCGAGCGTGATGTCGAAGATCGTCTGCGCGGTGCCGACCATCTCCAGCGCGACCGCGACGGTCGATGCTTCGATAGCCCGCCGGAGCCCTGACGCGACGGACGCCGTGCCGGCTCCGCCGAGCACGCGGTCAAGGTCGACGCGCACCCCGTCGAGCCGCACGTGCGCAAGGCGCCGGCTCCCGTCGAAGGCCCGGACGAGTGTGGTGCGTGTCGCCGAGACCGGCACCACGACCGCGCTGACGCCGTCGTCGCCGGACGTTCCCGCGACGCGCGCGACGACGACCAGCTCATCGACCGCGTCGCCTTCCATCACGAACCGCTTCTCGCCGTCGAGCACGGCCGCGTCCTCTTCGAACACGACGGTCGTGTGCACCGCGGCAGGGTCGAAGGAGCCGCTGCGCTCGGCGAGGGCGAGCGAGCCTTGGATCTCGCCGGCTGCGACGCGGCCGAGGAGCCGGGCGCGCTGTTCGGGTGTTGCCGTTTCAGCCACCGCGGGCACGAACTGCGTCACGGTCGGCAACAGTGCGCCCGGCGCGATGACGCGCCCGAGCTCTTCCGCCAGGATCCCGGCCTCGATCATGCCGAGCCCGATGCCGCCGTGCTCTTCGGGAACGGTGAGGGCGGGCCATCCCAGCTCGGCCATCGTCTTCCAGAGCTCGGTCGGGCGTTCGTCGGATTCGACCACCTTGCGAGCGAGCGCAACGGGGCTCTCCCGCGCCAGCACCGCGCGGATCGAGTCGCGCAGCTCCTCCTGATCGGTCGTGAAGTCGAGCTCCATCGGTCGTGGAGGCTAGCGGGGAGGTCGCGCGGCGATCGTCTCGGCCAGTGCGCGGCGATCGACCTTCTCTCCCGCGGTCAGCGGCAACGCATCGACGACGTGCACCTCTTCGGGAAGCTTGTACGCGGCGAGATGCGGTGCCGCGAAGTCGCGAAGGACCGCGAGCGTCGGGATGCGCTGCGGGTCGCGCGCGACGACGACGGCGACCCCGATCTCGCCCATGACGTCGTCGGGCCGCGGCACGATCGCGACCGCCGCAACGTCAGGATGCGTCGACAGCACCTGCTCGACCTCGACGGGATATACGTTGTAGCCACCGCGTACGTACATCTCCTTGCTGCGGCCGACGAGGCGCAACCGCCCACGGTCGTCGAGCCATCCGAGGTCGCCGGTCCGCACGAAGCCGTCGGTCGTGAGCGCGGCGCGCGTCTGCTCCGGGTCGCGCCAGTAGCCCGACATCACGGCCGGCGAGCGCAAGCAGACCTCGCCGATCTGGCCGGGCGCGACATCGCGGCCATCGGGATCGCGGATCGCGAGGTCAACGCTCGGGTGTGGCCGGCCGACGCTGACAATCGCATCTTCTTGGGGGTCGTCGAACGCGGTGCCGAGACCGATGCCCGCCTCGGTGCACGAGTACCGCGTCGAGAGCGCGGCTCCGAAACGCCGGCGCGCCTCCTCCGCGAGACCGGGCGTGACGGGTCCACCGCCCGCGACGATGTACTGCACCGACGACAGGTCGAAGTCGTCGAATTCGGGGTCACGCAACATGAGCGCGAGCTGCGTGGGCACGCCCGCGACGGTGGTCATGCGCTCGCGCGCCAGCAGCTCGAGTGCTGCCCGCGCCCGCCATCGTTCCATGATGAAGCTCGTCCCACCGCGCCGCAGCGCCCCCGGGAGCTTCGTCATGAAGCCCAGGTGCGCGAACGACGTGCCGCTGAACGAGCGCCCGCCGCCGTCCCATCGGTCGCCGACATCGGTCTTCGTGATGAACGCGAGCTGCCGGTTGCAGTACAGCGCGCCCTTCGGGAGGCCCGTCGTGCCGGATGTGAAGATGATCGCGACGGGGCGGTCGGGATCGTCGGCGATCCGCGGCGGAGTTGCCCCGCGCACCCGCAGGTCGTGGAGGGCCTTCTCGGCCGCGTCGGCTGCAGCGAACTCGCCGGCGTCGAGGATGATGCGCGGATCGGCGACGTCGAGCACTGCGAGCCGCTCACGCGACGACAGCCGATCGTTCACACCCGCGGTGATGGCCCCGATCTTGGCGCCCGCGCAATACGCGAGCAGGTACTCCGGCCCGGGCGGCAACACGAGCGCGACAACGTCGCCTGCGCGAACCCCCCGATGCGCGAGCCCCGATGCCACTTCGTCGGAGATGCGATCGACGTCCGCGTACGACAACGACCAGCCGGCCGGCGTGACGTAAGCGGTACGATCCGCAAAACGTCGGGCCGCCTCGGCGATTGTCACGGGCAGCATATGAGCGAACCTTACAAGTCGTCGCGACGACCCGGTGGCCGGCGGACCGCTCCCGACGCGCCCGGTACGCCGGCACAGTCCCGCGAGCTGCGCGCCCAGGGGCGCAAGACGATGCGGCGGCTTCTCGATGCCGGCTTGCGCGTGTTCGGCGAACGCGGCTTCCACGCGGCCCGGGTCGACGACATCGTGCGCGCGGCTCGCACGTCGCACGGCACCTTGTACCTGTACTTCGCCAACAAGGAGGACCTGCTGCGGGCACTCGCGGTCGAGTGCGCGGAGGAGATGGATGCCCTCGCTCTCGGCATCGGGCCCATACCTCCCGACGCCGCCGGCGCGAAGGAGCTGCGGCGCTTCCTCGCAGCATTCTTCACGACGTACCGTCGCTACGGGCCCGTGATACGCGCGTGGATGGAGGGTCACGTCGCGGATCGAGAAGCGACGCACCTCGGAGTGCACGCGTTCACGGACATCGCAACGACGCTCGGTCGCAGGATGCGCGAGGCGGGCGTCCCGGGCGACCCCGCGAGCATCCCGGCGTTGATGGCGCTCCTCGAGCGCACTGCGTACTTCCTCGTCTCGCGTCGCCTCGAGCTCGAGAGCGACACACTGCTCGACACCGTCACCGACGTCGTGCACAGAGGCTTCTTCCGGGCAGCTGTACGCGGGTGAGTCGCGACCTGGAAGCTAGGCCGGTTCGGCGCGCAGCTCGCTGTCTTCGTGCCGCAGCGAGAGGTAGATCGCCTTCGCGGCACCGATCAAGGGGATCGCGAACAGCCCGCCGATCAGGCCGCCGGCCGACACGCCGACGAGCGCCGCGACCATCGTCACCGGAGGGGAGAGGTTCACGGCGCGGCCGATGATCATGGGCTGCAGCACGTGGTTCTCGAGGTTTTGGTAGATCAAGAAGATCGCGAGGCACGCGAGCCCGGTGACGGCGCCCTGTGACAGTCCGAGCAGCACGAACACCGCCCCGCCGAGGAACCCGCCGACCTGTGGGATCGGGTTGGTGATCGCGACCCACACACCGATCAACGGCGCGAGCGGGACGCCGAGCGCAAGCGAGCTCGTGAGCATCACCGTGCCTGCGAGCGCGGCGACGAGCAGCGATCCCGCGATGTACCGGCCGATGATGTCGTAGACGAGCCGGCCGAGATGGTCGGCGGCTGGTCGCCGGCGCGCGGGAACCAGCCGCCGCACTCCGTTGACGATGTGCTCGCCGTCGAGCACCAGGGTGATCGCGAGCAGGATCGTGAACAGCGCAGCCGCGACACCGTCGGCGATTGCGCCCGCTGCGTGCTCGACCGGTGTCGTATTTACGCTGAGCCGTTTCGGCACCGCGTCGAGCCAGTCCTGCACCTTCTTGGCCGCGTCGGCTTGGCGAAGCTTCGGGCCGACGATGGGCAGGCTCCCGAGGTCCTTCACGGTGCGGGGAATCTGCTTGTTGAAGTCGCGCACCTCGCGAATGGTGGGCACGGTGACGAGCGCGAGGATCGTGACGGCGATGAGCCCGAACGCGACCAACACCACCGATGCGGCCGTCCGGCGATGCCAGCCGGTCCGGCGCTTGAGCCGCTCGACGAGCGGATTCAGCGCGAGCGCGAACAGCGTCGCGATCGCGAGGGACGACAGCGTCCGCGGGATGGAACGCACGAACCACACCGAGATCGCCAGCATCGCGAACGCGACCGCGAGCGGGATCGCCGATCGCGGGTCGAAATCGATATCTGCCGTGGCCGCGCTGGGGGGGACGGAAGGTCCGGTTTCACTCGGCGGCACGTCGGTATGGTACGGGCCGATGGCAGACGGCGCGCGCACGCCCAGGGTGCGGCTGTCCTTGCGCTCCGCGCTGGCCCTCGTCTTCGGCCTCGCATTCACCGTGTTGCTGCTGCACATATTGCACAGCAGCGAGCGTGTCATCGCGTGGGTGCTGGGCGCGATGGCCATCGCGGCGCTCGTGTACCCGGTCGTGGATCGGCTCGCACGGTTTCGTTACGTCCCACGCGGTCTCGCGGTGCTCATCACCTTCGTCCTCGGGCTCGGCGGTTTCGGCTTCCTCGGCTACCGCATCGTCCACGACGTCACGGACGCGATGAGCTCGCTCCAGGATGCAGCGCCGAAACGGGCCGCCGAGCTCGAACGCACCTCGGACTTCTTCCGGGAGATCAAGCTGCAGCAGCGCGTCACGAAGCTCGTCGACGAGATTCCCTCACGGCTGGCCGGGGGTGAGGCAACCCAGGCATTGCGGACGAACGCAACCCGCGGGATCGCGTTCGTCGCCGGGCTCATCCTCACGATCTTCTTCGTGCTCTACGGCCCACGGCTCATCCTGGGCGGTTTGAGCCTCATCGAGGACGAGGCGGCGCGCCGGCGAACCGAGGAGGTGTTCCGGCGGGGTGCACACCGCGCCTTGTTCTACGCGAGGGTGAAGCTCTGGGAGGCCGCCGTCGAGGGCTTCCTCGCATATTCGATCGCCCGGATGGCGAGTGTGCCCGGCCCCGCCGCGCTTGGTGTGTGGGTCGCCCTCTGGAGCTTGTTGCCGGTCGCCGGCGTGCTCATCGGCGCGCTGCCGATCGTCGTCTTCGCGGGGGCGGTCTCGACGACCCGCGCAGTCGTCGTCGGCGTGGTGTTCGTCGCGATCGGCGTCGGTGACTGGCTCGTCAACCGCTGGCTCGAGCGCCGGACCGTCAATGTCGGGAGCTTCGTGATCGTCCTCGCCGCGTTCGGAGGCCTCGAGCTGTACGGTCTTTCGGGCGCGCTGCTGTCCGTGCTCGGCGCGGTGTTCGCCGTTGCGATCATCAGTGAGATCGGCCCCGAGGAGGTCGCCGAGGTGCTCGCCGCGCAGCCGGCGCCACGCCGCACCCGTCGGCACCGTGTCAGACGCCGAGGATGACCGTGCTCGCGGTGGAGAACCATCCGCCGGTGCCGTTCACACACGCGAGCTTCGCGTTTTCCACCTGCCGCCCGTGCGCCTCACCGCGCAGCTGACGGGCAGCCTCGACGAGCAGGAACATCCCACGCATCCCGGGATGGCAATGCGACAGGCCGCCACCGTCGGTGTTCGTCGGCAATGCTCCGCCGATGCGCATCTTGCCGTCCTCGACGAACGGGCCGCCTTCACCACGCTTGCAGAAGCCGAGTGCCTCGAAGGTTTCGAGCACCATCGACGTGAACGCGTCGTAGATCTCGCACACGTCGATGTCCTCGGGCCGCACGCCGGCTCGTTCGAACGCCAGCTTGCCGCTGCGGCACGCCGGTGACTCGGTGAAGTCCTCCCATTCGCTCATCGTGGTGTGACTGGTCGTCTCACCCGTGCCGAGCACCCACACCGGTTGCTTCGCGCAGTCGCGCGCGCGTTCCTCGGTGGTCAGCACCACGGCGCCGCCGCCGTCGCTACGGATACAGCAATGAAGCTTGGTCAACGGGTCGGCGATCATGCGTGAGCTCAGCACGTCGTCGATGGTGATCGGGTCGCGGTAGAAGGCCTCGGGGTTGAAGGACGCGTTGTACCGCGTGCTCACCGCGATCTCGGCGAGCTGCTCGACCGTGGTGCCGAACTCGTGCATGTGCCGGCGCGTGGCCATCGCGTACTTGGCGATCAACGAATGGCCGAACGGAGCATCGAACTGCACCGGACCACGACCGCCGAAGCTGAGGTTCGCCCCGCGGCGCCGCGCCTTGAGGTCCGCCCGTGTGGTCGACCCGTACACGAGCACGACGACCTCGACATGGCCGGCGAGGATTGCCGCGGACGCGTGCTCGACCATGAACTCCCACGTCGAGCCGCCGACACCGGTACCGTCGGCCCACGTCGGTCGGAGGCCGAGATACTCGGCGATCTCCACGGGAGCGAGCAACCCCATGCCGCTCGACGCGAAGCCGTCGATGTCGTCCTTGGTGAGCCCCGCGTCGGCGATCGCCCGCGACGCTGCCTGGTAGTGCAGCTCGTACGGGGTCTTCGTGTCGACGCGCCCGATGTCGGACAGCGCCGCTCCTACGAGTGCGACTTTCTTCGTCATGCCCGACGAGAACGTTCGGTCATGCCCGGCGCTGGGCGTCGATCCCCGGGTTCTCGCTCTGGAAGACGTAGCGGTTGACGATCCGGCCGATGTCCGCAGGGTCCCACTGCTTCGGGTTGCCTTCTTTGTCGGTGGCGAGGAACTGCTCGCCCATCTCCCACGGCTTGTAGAGCGCGAGGTTGTTGCCGACCAGCCGGAACACCTGACCGGTGACGTGCAGCGCCTCGTCGGATGCGAGCCACACCACCCCCGGTGCCGAGTTGCCGGGGTTCATGGCCTCGAACTCGGTGTAGTCCTCGGGGTTCTTCACGTCGATCTTCATCGCCTGGGCGACCATTCGTGTCGCGCCACCCGGTCCGATGCAGTTCGCGCGGACGCCGTATCGCTTCAGCTCGAGGCTGGCGATGATCGTCATTGCCGCGACGCCGGCCTTGGCGGCGCCGTAGTTGATCTGGCTGGCCTGACCCTGGAGGCCCGCGCTCGACACGGTGTTGATGATCGACGCGCGCGGCTGGCGGCCCTCCTTGGACTCGTTGCGCCAGTACACCGACGCGTGATGCATCGTGTTGAACGTGCCGTACATGTGCACCTTGACGACGGTGTCGAAGTCTTCCGGCGTCATCGAGAACATCATGCGGTCGCGCAACACGCCCGCGTTGTTCACGAGGATGTCGAGGCGGCCGAACGCATCGAGGGCCGTGCCGACAATGTTCCGGGCGCCCTCGAAGTCGGCGACGCTGTCGTAGTTGGCAGCGGCATCCCCACCGCGCTTCTTGATGACCTCGACGACCTCGTCCGCAGCGCGCTTGTCGGCGCCCTCGCCGCTGACGGATCCGCCCAGGTCATTGACGACGACCTTGGCGCCGTGGTCGGCAAGCATGATCGCTTCGCCGCGACCGACACCGTTGCCCGCACCCGTGACAACCGCGACCTTGCCGTCGAGCATGCCCATTTGCGCGTTCCCCTTTGCCACAGAAAACTGACGTCGGCGTCACCGTAGCGCGCGCCGAAAACCGATTGCCAAGGCGGAGGACGACGTGGGACGGCTTCAGGACAAGGTTGCGATCATCACGGGTGCGGGCCAAGGCATCGGCCTTGCGTACGCGCACCGGTTCCTCGACGAGGGCGCCAAAGTGGTGGTGGCCGAGATCAACGAGGACCGCGCCCGTGCAGGCATGGAGAGCCTCGGGGGCAGGGGCGACGCCACGTTCGTGCAGACCGACATCTCGGACCCGGACTCCGCACAACGGTGCGTCGACGAGACCGTGAAGCAGCACGGCAACGTGGACATCCTCGTGAACAACGCCGCTCTCTACTACGACATCGACAACTTCGACTCCAGCTACGAGTACCTCCAGAAGGTGTTCTCGGTGAACCAGTTCGGCGCGTGGCTGATGACTCGTGCCGCCGCGCCGGTGATGGCGAAGCAGCACTGGGGTCGGGTGATCAACCAATCGTCGGGAGCCGCCTACGCGTACATGTTCCCTCCCGCCGGCGACGAGTTCCCCGGGCTCGGCAACTTCTCGTACAGCATCACCAAGTGGGGGATCATCGGCCTGACGAAGTTCATGGCTGCGCAGCTGGGCGCGTACAACATCACGGTCAATTGCATCGCGCCGGGCGTGACGATGACCGAAGCCACCAAGAAGATCGTCCCCGACATGTTCATCCAGGGCATGACGGCCATGACGGCGATGAAGAGCACGCTGGAGCCCGAGGACCTCGCCGGCGCGTGTGTGTTCTTCGCCAGTGACGATGCTCGTTTCTGTACCGGCCAGACGCTCGTGATCGACGGCGGCCTTGCGATGCCCGCCTAGACATCAAGCACGGCACAGCACCTCGCCGTGCAGCACGGCGAACCAACCGTCGAGGTGATCGGCCCACAGCCGCCAGGCATCGACGATCGCATCGAGCTCCTCACGCGTCGCGAACCCGTCGTTCACCGCTTGCGTGGCGATCGCGGAGGCGGCCATGCGGTCGGCCCAGAGGTTTCCCCACCATGCACGATCATCCGGAGTCGCGAAGCACCACACCGACGCGCCCGGTTGCACGTCGCCGAACCCGGCGGCGTGCGCCCAGGCCAGCAGGTACCTCCCGGCATCGGGCTCGCCCTGGTTCGCACGCGCGATCTTGCGGTAGAGCGCCAGCCACGCGTCCAACGCGGGCTCCGCGGGATACCAGGTGAACGCCCCGTAGTCACCGTCGCGCGCTGCCACCACACCACCGGGCTTGCACACGCGCTTCATCTCCCGCAGCGCATTCACGGGATCGTGCAGGTGTTGCAGCACCTGATGAGCGTGCACGACGTCGAACGTTCCGTCGTCGACGTCCAGCGCGTATACATCGCCCGCGCGGAACTCGATGTTGTCGACGCCCGCAGCATGGGCGCGCGCGTCCTCGATCACCGCCGCGGACGCGTCGAGACCCACGACGCGCCCGGGCGCCACACGCTTCGCGATGTCGACGGAAATGGTTCCCGGGCCACATCCCACATCGAGCACGCTCGCGCCCGCGGTGAGCGAGGGCGCCAGGTACCGCGCCGAGTTGTCGACCGTGCGCCACTTGTGCGACCGGAGCACGCTTTCATGGTGGCCGTGCGTGTAGGTCATGCGTGCATGATCGCGCGGGCTCTCTGCGCCCCGATCGCGTCGCGGTCCGCCGCGGGTGATCTAGCGGGGCAGCCGGTCGAACGGTGTGTCGCGGTCGACGCGCGGCTCGGAAGGCAGGCCCAGGACGCGCTCGCCGACGATGTTGCGCTGGATCTCGTCGGTGCCGCCCCGGATCGACAGCGACGGTGCCGTGAGGAACAACGTCTGGAG
>DASQHW010000221.1:0-1700 GCA_035631895.1 Acidimicrobiia bacterium
GCGTATGAACCAACCGAACAGCGCCGTGCAGTAGTCCTCCGCGTGTTCTGTCATTGCCTGGTGCAGCCACAACAACGGTTCGTCCACTCGTTGGGTGTGACGCGCGCCCGTCCGGACGGTGTGGCGCGCGAGCCCGGTAAACGCGGCGGCGACGACGCCCTTTCCCGCGACGTCGCCGATGAGCAGACCGACGCGCTGTTCGTCGATCTCGAAGATGTCGTAGAAGTCACCCCCGACGGCCATTGTGTGGTCGGCGGGCCAGTACCCCGCCGCGGCCTCGCAACCGGGAATGGGCGTGAGCGCTGACGGCAACAGCGAGCTTTGAAGCGCGAGCGTCTTCTGTCGTTCGCGCTCGAATTGTTGGCTCTCGTGGATCGCGACCGCGATCCGTTCCGCGGCGAGTTGCAAGAGCGTGAGATCCTCATCCTCGAACGCCGGCAGCGCGCGCCGCCCGACGTGGAGCACACCAATGAGCGTCTCGCCGACCAGCAGTGGCACACCTGCGATGACTGCGAGGTCGCCGAGCGCGGGACTTGCAAATTCGAAGTCGGAGCTCGGGGGAAACACGACCAGCATTTTTCGGCTCTCGGCAATGTGGCCGGCGAATCCGAAGCCAATCGGCACCTCGTCCTTCCATCCGGCGCCGTCCCCGAGCCCGATCGAGCCACCGCCATGGAGTGACCGGGCGTCTTCGGTCACGAGCAACACGCGCGCAGTGTCGGCTTGCACCGCGCGCTGGAGGCGCAACATCACTTCGTCGATGAAGTCGTCGATCGGCAAAGCCGCGAGCGCCAGATCGGTGACCTCCTGGAAGCGCCGCAGCCGGTTGAGCGCGATTTCACGTTCCTCGTAGAGCCGCGCGTTGTGCAAGTGCAGCGCAGCCCGGCGCGCCAGGTCTGCGAGCAACGCGACTTCTCCGTCATCGAACGGCGCGCGGCTCCCGATGCGTACCGTCGTGACCGCGCCCATCACTTCGCCGCGTGCAACGATCGGCACGGTCACATAGGACGAGAAGCGCAGCGTCTCCACGAGCTCGAGATGACGGGCGTCCTGCGTCGTGTCGCGCAGGAACTCGACCGGCATGTCCCGTCGCCACTGCACGCCTCGCGTCGCGATCGCCGTCGCGACAGGATGTGGGCCGCCCGGCACCGGTGGGTATCGCTCGCGCAACTCGTCTACGAGTGCCTGCGCCTGCTCGTCGCGGTGCAGCGCCGCGACGCGGACGATCTCGTCGCCCTCGAGAACGTCGATCAGGCAGATGTCAGACACATCTTCGACCAACAGCCGGGCCAGCTCGCGAAGGCCGTCCTTGAAATCGAACGCGGCCGCGAGGACGTCCGTGGCCCGCAGCACGACGCGCAGGACCTTGTCGTCCGAGCCCACATCACCCTGCTCGCCCATGGACCCTTCCATCACCGTCGCGCTCAGCCGCTGATGTCCCGCCCCATGCATCCACTTCACCAGGCGGAGAAATCGTAATCCGACCGACCGTCGCCTTTCGTGGTCGCTCCTGCCCTTGACAAGACCGTGCGTGGACCCACGCTGGTGACGAGTCCCGCCACCCGAACCACCCGGACAAGGATTACGAGATCGCCGATCGGGTCGAGTGTTCGACGAGTCGAGGGCCGTCGCGTGGCAGCCCGGGACGGAGTCGCCCGAGGCCGGGAAGCTCGCTTCGGCGGCTGGATCTGGCGCTACGT
>DASQHW010000222.1:0-5367 GCA_035631895.1 Acidimicrobiia bacterium
GCGCGCGACCCCAAGGGGTTGCTCGCACGCGTCGACGCGCTGGTGCTCACCGGCGGCCCCGACGTCGACCCTGCGCTGTACGGCGAAGCGCCGCACCCGGCGGTGTACGGGGTCGATCGTCGAGCCGACGATTTCGAATCCGCCGTTGCGGACGTCGCCGTCGCACGGGGAATGCCGGTGCTCGCCATCTGCCGTGGCTTCCAGGTGCTCAACGTCGCGCGCGGCGGCTCGCTGCACCAGCACCTCCCCGACGATCCGGGCGTCCCTCCGCACGGCCGCCCGGGAGTTGCCGGCGGCGCCCACCTGCACGACGTGCGTCTCGACGCCGACTCGTTGCTCGCCGACGTCATGGGAACCACGCGGGTCACGTCCTCGTGTCATCACCACCAGGCGATCGCGCGTCCGGGCGACGGCCTACGCGTCGTGGGTCGCTCGTCGGACGGCATCATCGAGGCGATGGAGCTGGACGGCTGCTTCGTTCTCGCCGTCCAATGGCATCCCGAGGACACCGCCGCCGACGACCCCGTGCAGCAGCGGCTCTTCGACGCGCTCGTACGCCGCGCCGCCGCTACGTGATCCGCGCCCGCAGCTGGTGCTTCGGAACCTTGCCGCTCGGGTTGCGCGGCATCTCGCCGATGATCTCGATCCGCTCCGGGATCTTCTGGGTCATCAGGCCGACGGCCTTGCAGTGCTCACGGACGTCGAGCATCGTCGGAGGGTCGCCGGCGTCCTTCGGGACGACGAATGCAACGACCATCTCGCCGCGTTCTTCGTCCGGGATGCCCAACACCGCCACGTCGCCGACCTTCGGATGTGCGTAGAGCACGTCTTCGACTTCCTTGGCGGAGACGTTCTCGCCCTTGCGGATGATGATGTCCTTGATGCGCCCCGTGATCTCGACCGCCCCGTGCTCGTCGAAGCGCGCCATGTCACCGGTGTGCAGCCATCCGTCGTCGGTGAACGCGTCCTTGTCGAGCGCGCTGTCGACGTAGCCGCGCATCACCTGTGGGCCCTTCACCACGAGCTCGCCGCTGTCAAGCACCTTCATCGTGACGCCGCGCGTCGGCGTGCCTTCGCCGGTGCGCTTCGACGTGTCCGGTGCGTCGATATCGGTCTGGCTCACGATCGGCGCCTCCGTCATGCCGTAGCCCGACGTGATGCCGGCACAGCCCGGCACTGCCTCCATGAGCTCGTCGTGCAGCTGGGGCGGCTTCGTCGAGCCACCCGACGGGAACGCACGGATCGTCTTGTAGGCCTCCGGGTTTGCCCGCGCCTCGGCGAGCAGCGCGGCATGGATCGCGGGCGCGCCGTTGCCGAGCGTGATGCGGTGCCTCCGGATGAGCTCCGTCGAGGCGCCCGGCGTCCATGCCTCCATCAGCACCGCGGCGGACCCGGTGAGCAACGGCGTGAACACGCCGATGATGATGCCGCCGATGTGCGTGAACGGGAACGCAACCAGGGCGATGTCGTCGGCCTGCACGTGGGTCTTCTCGGCATAGCCGATCGCCCCGGCGAGCGCGGAGCGGTCGGTGTGCTGCGCACCTTTCGGGTCGGCGGTCGTTCCCGAGGTGTAGAAGATCCAACGGACCGGATCTCCGAGGTCGGCGGCCGGCGGCAGTGTCGCGGGGTCGCCGTCGGGGTTCCGATGGTCGGCGATCAACGTGTGCATGCCGTCGTTCTCACCCGCGACGCGTTCGGCGAGCGCCGCGTAGTCGAACCCGTTCCACGTCGACGGCGTGATCAGCAGCTTGCAACCGGTCTGACTCGCGATGAACGACACTTCGCGGTAGCGGTAGATCGGCAACATCGGGTTCTGGACGGCACCGAGACGGCACAGCGCGCCGACGAGCACCGCGGACTCGGTCCACGTCGGCAGCTGCCACGAGACGTGGTCCTCGGCGCCGATCCCGAGCGCGTGCAGGCCCGCGGCGGCGCGTTCGACCAACGTCTTGTACTGCTCGAAGGTCGTGACGCGTTCGCCGTCGTAGAGCATGACCCGATCGGGTGTCGCGGCTGCTCGCTGCTCGATCAGGTCCCAGACGCTGCGGACATCGTCGAGCATCGGGGCGGCGCTCATACCGTCAGGCCGCCGTCGATCGACACGATCGAGCCGGTCATGTACCGGCAGTCGTCGGACGCGACGAAGGCAACGACCTTGGCGATCTCCTCGGGCGTGGAGTTGCCGAGTGGCGTCATCACCTTGCGGAATTCCTTCCAGTCCACGCCTTCGGGAAACGCCATGAATGCTTCTTGCAACGGCGTTTCCATGCCGCCCGGCGCGACGCAGTTCACACGCACACCCCGCTTCAGGTACTCGTCGGCGAGGCACCGCGTGAGGTGCACGACGCCGGCTTTCGATGCGCAGTACGCCGCAGAGTACGGCTGCGCCTTGATGCCGGCGTTCGAAGCGATGTTGACGATCACCCCGCCACCGTCGAGCAGATGAGGCAGCGCGGCCTGCGACACGAGGAACGTGCCGGTGAGGTTCACGCCGAGGATGCGTTGCCAATCCTCGAACGGGAGCTCGTGGCTGTGGGCGAAGCGGCCGATGCCTGCGCAATTGACGACGACCCGCGGATGACCGAGATCGCGCCACGCACCCCCGACCGCGTCGTGCACCGAAGCCGGATCCGACACGTCGACCTTGTACGCACGTGCGACGCCACTGTGCTCGGCGATCTCCACTGCCGTCTTCTCGGCTTCGTCGACCGCGATGTCGAAGCACGCGACGGGTGCACCCTCTGCGGCGAGCAGCTTGGCGGTCGCCCGCCCGAGCCCCGATCCCGCACCCGTCACGAGCGCAACCCGACCCTCGAACCGTCTCACGTCACTACTCCCTCGCTGCACCATCCGGGCCGTTGGAAGCTAACGCGTTCGCGCGAAAAACGACCCGCCGGGCAACGTCACCGGCGGGCCGTGGTTGCGCTTGCCCGCCCCTGGGGGGAGGAGGCCGGAAGCGGTCCTCGTCTTGACATCGGCAGGGACCGGGCGCGGACAAGGAATCCGTGCAAATCAAGCCATGACCGTGAAGGCCACCCTGTCCACGAGCTCGGCATCGATCGCGACCTGCCACTCGTAGCGACCGCTCGGCAAGGGCAGCCCGGCGATGTTCACCGCGAAGGGCGCGTCGAGCTCGCTCCCCGGTGCGAGCCCGGGCGGGCGGCCCGCCTCGAACCGGCCCTGGAACTCGATCGGCGTCGGCACGGCCGGGCCCTCGGGGCTCGTCGCCAGCACCGGGTCGCCGCCGTCCTCGGTGACCAGCCGGGCCGAGAAGTCGTGGGGCACGTTGGCCGCGTCCCAGGGCACGAGGATCTTCACCGCCAGCGCCATCGTCACCGGCGAGCCGCGGTAGATGCTCCAGCCACCGCCCAGCACGTACAGCTTGCCGGCCACCTCCTGTGCGTGGTCGCACAGCAACACAGTCGTCTTCAACGCCTGCTCCCTCGCCACGCCATCACCGGTGCCGGCGCGCGCACGCTACAGCTCGTCGGCATAGGTGTCCGTGCCCGGGACCGATGCAAGGAACGGCCCCGCGAAACCGACGCCCGCGGGCAGCGCGAGCTCGGCGAACCTCGCGAGCGGGTCGGCGGTGCAGTACGCGAGCACGAGTTGGTGCGCCGGCGGGTCGGCAGAGGAGACGATCGTGCGATCCAGCTCGAGCCTGACGTGTGCCGGTGCCTCCGCGGCGGGGATCATGGCGGTGGTCGCGATCGCGATCACGCCCGCAAAACGCCCGTCGAGGACGTGACCGTGGGAGGCCGCGCATCGGTACACCGCCGTGTGCACATGTTCGCGGTGCGGGAAGAGCCGCCCCTCGGCGGTGATCGTCTGCATCTTGCGAACCACCCAGGCATCCCACTCGGCCTGCCGGCCGGGCGCGACGAACGCGACGCCGAGGTACGACCCGCGGGCCGGGTCTCCGAACAAGGTGGCACCGAGCGGTCGCGCGGCCTTGCACGCACGCGTCGCCACGAACCGCGCCCCACCCAGCACACCCGGGCCGGCGAGCACGGCGGCGGGGAAGTGGTCACGCTCGTACCAGCGGTTGAAGTCGCGCGCGTGGCCCGGCGACGGCTCGATGTACGAGACGATTGCCGTGCCGATCGCGTTCGTCGCGCTCATTTGCCGACGTGCTCGAGCGCGTCCCACAGCGCGCGCTTGGTCGCCGCGAGCCGGGCGGGATCGTTGCGTGCGATCTTCTCACCGAGCGCCTGGGCCTCCGTACGCAACCGCTCGGGCGGATCGACGACCTGGCTCACGATGCCGAGCTCGTACGCGCGTGCGGCCGGCATCCGTTCGTACCCCCCGACCAGTGCCAGGCGCAGCACCGATTCCACCGGCGACTTCTTCGCAAGGGCGATCGTCTCGTACACGCTCGCCTGACCGACGGACACGTGCGGATCGACGAAGGTCGCGTTCGAGGAAGCGATCACGATGTCGGCGTCGGCGACGAAGTGCAACCCACCGCCCGCGCACACGCCGTTCACCGCCGCGACGACCGGCTTCCCCACGTCGTTGTGCCACGCGGTGAACCGCAGCTCGAACCGCTTCGTGCGCCGCGCCTGCTCGCGGAGCGCTTGCGGGTCTCGCGCGAGCTGTGCGACGTCGAGGCCGGTCTGAAAAGCCTCTCCCTCGCCGGTGTTCACGATCACGCGCACATCGCCGTCGGCGTCGAGCTCGCGCCACGCGTCCTCGAGCTCCTGCATCATACGAGCGTTCATCGCGTTGCCGACGTCCGGACGGTCGAACGCCAGCCAGCCGACAGGGCCGATGCGTTCGATGCGCAACGTCTCGTACACCTTCATGCGCCTCTCGCGCCGGACGTGGCAGCATTGCCGAACCCATGAGTGCCGACCATCTCCCCGAGACCATACCGGGCCTCGTCTCACGCGCCGCCGACCGATTCGGCGCCGGCGAAGCGCTGGTCGACGAGGCCGAACGGCTGTCGTTCACGGAGCTCGCCGCGCTGTCCGAGCGCGCCGCGCGCGCGCTCACGGCGAGCGGCATCACCAAAGGTGACCGCGTCGCGATCTGGGCGCCCAACTGTCGGGAGTGGGTCATCGCGGCGCTCGGGATCTTCGCGGCCGGCGGCGTGCTCGTGCCGATCAACACCCGGTTCAAAGGGGCCGAAGCGCGCTACGTCCTCGAACGCGCCGACGCGCAGATGCTGTTCACGGTGACCGACTTCCTCGATACCGACTACGCCGCGTTGCTGCGGGCAGAACCGGAAGTGGCGACGCTGCGCGACGTCGTCGACTTGCGCGGTGCCGAGTTCACCGAGCTCCTCGGGCGGGGTGACACGAACCAGACCGCGTTGCCGGTGGTCAGCGGCGACGACCTGTGCAGCATCCTGTTCACGTCGGGCAC
>DASQHW010000223.1:0-2136 GCA_035631895.1 Acidimicrobiia bacterium
AGCCAGGTGTACATGGAGGACACGCTCTCTGCGCACGCACAGTTGACGCGCCGGCTCGTCGAGCTCTTCGTCGCCCGCCTCGACCCGTGGACCGCGACGACGAGCGACGGCGACGACCCTGCTGCGCTGATCGAGGACATCGGCGCGCAGCTCGACGCGGTCAAGAGCCTCGACGAGGACCGCATCCTCCGTGCGTTCCTGCACCTCGTCCTCGCGACGCTGCGCACGAACTGGTTCCAGGGTGTCAACAATCCCGATGGCGATCCCACGTCGGTCGTGCTGAAGCTCGATCCCGCACAGATCCCGGACCTGCCGTTGCCGCGCCCGATGTTCGAGATCTTCGTCTACACACCGCGCGTCGAGGGCGTGCACCTGCGCGCGGGCAAGGTCGCGCGTGGCGGCATCCGGTGGTCGGACCGCCGGGAGGACTTCCGTACCGAAGTGCTCGGCCTGATGAAGGCCCAGCGGGTGAAGAACGCCGTGATCGTCCCTGCCGGAGCGAAGGGCGGCTTCGTGCTGAAGCGGCCACCGGCGGATCTCGCGGCGCTGCGCGCCGAGGTCGAAGCGTGCTACCGGATCTTCATCGGCGGCCTCCTCGACGTCACCGACAACCTCGTGACGGACGAGGGCGGCCGGCAGGTAGTGGTGCCGCCACGACAGGTCGTCCGGTACGACGACGACGACCCGTACCTCGTGGTGGCTGCCGACAAGGGCACCGCGACGTTCTCCGACATCGCGAACGAGATCGCGCTGGCGCGTGGCTTCTGGCTCGGCGACGCGTTCGCGTCCGGTGGCGCGCACGGCTACGACCACAAGGCGATGGGCATCACCGCCCGCGGCGCGTGGGAGTCGGTGCGGCGGCACTTCCGTCACCTCGAGCTCGACCCAAAACGGGACGACTTCACCGTCGTGGGCATCGGCGACATGTCCGGTGACGTGTTCGGGAACGGCATGCTGCTCTCCGATCGGATCAAGCTCGTCGCCGCGTTCGACCACCGGCACGTGTTCCTCGACCCCACACCCGACCCCGCCACGTCGTTCGACGAGCGGCGCCGGCTCTTCGAGCTCCCCCGTTCCTCGTGGGCCGACTACGACACCGCGTTGATCTCGCCGGGCGGCGGCGTGTACCCGCGCGCCGCCAAGTCGGTGCCGATCACGTCCGAGGTGCGCATCGCGCTCGGGCTGGACGACAGCGTGACCGCGCTCCCGCCCAACGAGCTCATCCGCGCCGTGCTGCGCGCGCCCGTCGATCTGCTCTACAACGGCGGCATCGGCACGTACGTGAAGGGCCACGCCGAGAGTCATGCCGATGTCGGCGACAAGGCGACCGACGCGGTCCGGATCGACGGCCGTGAGCTCCGCGCTCGCAGCGTCGCCGAGGGCGGCAACCTCGGCTTCACGCAGCTCGGCCGCGTCGAGTATGCGCTCGGCGGCGGGCGCATCAACACCGATGCGATCGACAACAGCGCCGGCGTCGACACGAGCGACCGCGAGGTGAACCTGAAGATCCTGCTCGACGGCGCGGTACGGGCGCGCGAGATCAGCGAGGAGGGCCGCAACAAGCTGCTCGAGCGCATGACCGACGACGTCGCGGCGCTCGTGCTGCGCGACAACTACCGCCAGAACCGCGCGCTCGACAACGCGCAGGCGCAGTCGCCCGAGATGGAGGAAGTGCACGCGCGCTTCATACGCATGCTTGAGGCAGGCAAGCATCTCGACCGGGCGGTCGAACGGCTGCCGACCGACGAACAGCTCGCCGACCGCCACCACGCGGGCCTCGGCCTGACCACGCCCGAGCTCGCGGTGCTGCTCGCCTACGCCAAGATCGAGCTCGAAGAGGCACTCCTCGGCACGGACCTTCCCGACGATCCCGACTTCCTGCCCGAGCTCGAGCGCTCGTTCCCCACGGCCGTGCGCGAACGGTGCCCCGAACGCATCCACAGCCACCCGCTACGGCGGGAGATCACGTCGACCGTGCTGGTCAACGGCCTGGTCAACAGGGCCGGGATGACGTTCGCGTTCCGGCTGCGCGAGGAGACCGGCGCCACCGTGCCCGACATCGTCCGCGCCCACGAGGCCGCGCGCGCGATCTTCGACCAGGATGCGCTGTGGCGCGAGATCGAAGTCCTCGACGAC